>CALBKQ010000020.1 GCA_937895645.1 uncultured Clostridia bacterium | reverse complement strand
CCTATGTACCCTCTTGAAATAGCAAGAAGCCCCGAAGAAAGTGGCACATATTTTCTGAAAATGCCGATTGTACCAAATACAAACATTGATATAATAAGTGAAAGTTTTGCCTTTGTGTTCTCGTTCATAATAACCCTCAAGAAAATTAATGAAATTATTATAATACAATGTTTTTTGTTTTTCAATATAATATTATCAATCTATAATAGCAACGCAGTTCCTTCATTTTCCACTTTCCACTTTGCATTTAATATAATATTGTAAATTTCTAAAAAGTATGGTAAAATAATTTGATACTATAATTATTTTTTGGAGTTTTTGTTATGATGAAAATTTCACCTTCAATCCTTTCTTGCGATTACGGTAAAATCGCAGAAGAATTAAAAGATATGGAACTTTGCGGTGCAGATTATATGCACATTGATGTTATGGACGGTCATTTTGTACCAAACATTACTCTTGGCGCACCCGTTGTAAAATGCATTAAAAAGGCAACAACAGTACCTTTTGATGTGCATCTTATGATTAGTGAGCCACTTAAATACATTGATGATTTCTGCAAAGCAGGTGCAGATATTATTACATTCCACACAGAATGTGACTCACCAATAGACGAAACTATTGATAAAATCCTTGCAAACGGAGTCAAGGCATCACTTACCATAAAACCAAAAACTCCAGTTGAAGATATATTCCCATATCTCGATAAACTTTCAATGGTGCTTGTTATGACCGTTGAACCAGGTTTTGGCGGACAAAGCTTTATGGAAGATATGATGGTAAAAGTTTCAGCCCTTCGTGAAGAAATCAACCGTCGTGGTCTTGACTGCGAAATCGAGGTTGACGGTGGAATTAACGAAAAAACCATCGCAATCGCCGCAAAAGCAGGTGCTGACGTATTTGTTTCAGGTAACGCTATTTTCTCAAATCCTGACAGAAAAGGTATAATTGAGAAATTTAAGAAAATTGCAGAAGAAAACTTTTGTAAATAATCAGATTATTACCGAGCCTAAAAGCACACCATGTTCATTGATTCTCTCAGGAACAATGTCTGAAATCTGCCCGAACTCCCCAATAACTGCGTGAAGTTTCTGACTTCTTTCAGGAATTTGCATGTAAAAATTATTGTTCATTTTATATATTTCATATTTCAGATTTTTTTGGTGTTTTACTTTCATTGCAGATACAAAATCAAGCAGATTATCAAGATTATCTGTCTTAAAAACGGAACTTGCCGAGAGTTTTCTCATTTTATAACGTGTCTTTTTCTTTGGAGTAAAGGTAAAAATGAAAAAACACCCTCCGTCATTTATCGGTAATGCTTCAATGGTGATTTTTTGACTCTCGCTAACCTTGTCACTTGCTTTTATAACATTAAGAATATTTTTGATTGCCTTGCTATCACAATCAAGCGTTTCGTATGTAATATGATATTTTTTCATTTCTTCAAAAGTGAGTTCAACAAGAATTGTGGTTTCATTAAGTACTTCAAAAGTCATTTTATTACCCCCGAATACTGAAAATACTTCTTAATCTATCATATTACGGGGACTGGCTTTGTGCAATAAATAAATATTGGAAAAAGTGAGGAATGCGGTTTGACAAACACTACAACCCCTCAAAAAAAATATGAACTAACAGAAACACGCAGAGTCACACTTGACTATGTGATAATGCTTTCTGCCCTTTTAATCTTTGCAATCAGCAAAAGTGGAGTTTCTGCACTTACACTTTCTCTTGTTTCAGTAATTACAAGCACACTTTTTGTAAGATTAGGTGAAAAGTTGTTGAAAATTGACTTCTCATCACGATATCTTACACCAGTGGTTATCGGCTTGTCAGTTGCTTTAATGTTGCCTGCAACTGCTCCTTGGTGGGTTTTTGTATTTACATCTGCATTTGCAGTTTTAGTGTGTGTGTTGCCATTCGGCTCACCTGAAAAATCTCCTTTTGTTCCCGCATCTGTTGCAATCTGTTTTGCAATTCTTTGCTGGAAAGATTATGTTTTTGATTATAAATCAGCAGACGCCTCAATTACAGAGTTGCTTTCACAAAATATCTCAATGGGTGACAATGTAGCATCTGTATTTGAAGTGCTTATTGGCAATGTGCCCTCTGCTATGGGTACCGGTTGTGCCTTAATCCTTTTAGGTTCACTTGTGTTTATTGCTATCCGCAGACCAAAAGACAGCGTTCCTGTCCTTACATTTTTACTTGCAATAATTGTTATGTCAATTTTATTCCCACGAGTTGGCACAGGCAGATTTATTTCGCTTATTATGGAACTTTGTGGCGGTATGTTGCTTTTTGGTGCAGTGTTCTTTATTTCAACACCTTCCGTTATGCCAGAAAGACTACTTGCCCGTGCAGTATGGGGCTTTACAGGTGGTATTATCTGTATGATAATCCGTTACATAGGCGCAGTTGAAGAAAGTGCTTGTTTCGGTATCCTTATAACCTGTGCTATTTCAGATTTCTTTGACAAACTTCCTCTTACTAAGAAAGAAAAAGAACAGATAGTTGTTGAAGAAATTGTTGCA
>CALBKQ010000019.1 GCA_937895645.1 uncultured Clostridia bacterium | reverse complement strand
TTTGACTCATTTGATATGAGTGTTTTTACATTCTTCGGTGAGCAAATTCAAAGTGCTACAATGAATATTGTTGCAGAGTTTATTACATTTTTTGGTGGTTCTGAATTTGTAATACCAATGGCTGTTGCTGGTGCACTTATGATACCATTTAAGAAAACACGCAAATTTGGTATGGCTGTGCTTTTTGCAGTGCTTGTTGGCACACTTCTTACAAATCTTGTAATGAAACCACTTTTTGCAAGACCAAGACCTTACGTTTACTATGCAGATAACCCTGTATTTATGAGTTGGCATGAATTTGCAGGTGGTCATCTTGAAAGTGAAAAGTCATTCCCATCAGGTCATACAACAGCAGCTTTTGAATTAGGTGTTGCAATATTCCTTGTTATGAAAAACAAGAAAGTTGCGTGGATTTTACCTGTTTTCTCTGCACTTGTTGGTCTTTCAAGAATCTACCTTATGGTACACTATGTAACAGATGTTATTGGTGGCGTACTTGTTGGTACATTTGCTGGTATTATGGGTTATCTCATTATGAAAGCAATTATTGAGAAAACTAAAAATACAAAGTTTGCAGATTTTGATTTAGCAGATAAATTTAAGAAAAAAGCGTAAATACTTATAAAATCAATCACCCGTGTCAAAACTTTACACGGGTGATTTTTTATGCACAAAAGAGTTGCTATTTCATTTTTCGGTCTTATGGTTGTATTTGGTCTTTTAATTGCAAATCTGGGTATTATAGGACTTAATCTTGATACATCAACTACGTCGCAAAAATCAAATGAAAAAAGTGTTGTACTTGGCACTTCGCGGGGTATGATTTATGATTCTAATATGAAAAGACTCGTGAATACAGACTCACATAATATTACAGTTTGTCTGCCTACAACAAGTGCATTTAATGCTATATCGGAATTGGTAACAGATGATGAAAAAACTGAAATTTATGAAAATATGTCAAAAGGGCAAGTTAGTATATTTTCTTCTTTACAGGAATTTGATGAACGGGATATTCGCTCAACAGACATTATGGACAGATATTCCCAAAATCAGCCTTGCGTACATTTAATAGGGCATCTTGACGAAAATGGTAATGGTGCTATGGGGCTTGAAAAGGCTTACAACAGTTATCTGTCACAGCAAAGCGGTGAAATCCGTGCAAAATGGAGTGTTGACGCTTTAGGGCATATACTTTTCGGTGAGAGTATTAAGTTTGAAAAAGATGACTATCTATCCCCCGCTGGAATTCAGTTGACTATTGACCTTGATGTTCAAAGGATTGCTGAAAATGCGTTGTTGCATCATAACATTGGTAAAGGGGCTTGTGTTGTGCTTGATGCCCACACTTGTGAAATTCTGGCAAGTGCGTCAATACCTGAATATAATCCCATCAACTTATCTGCGTCACTTCAGAATGCAGACTCCCCTTTTATAAATCGTGCTTTAACGCCTTATACAGTCGGCTCAATATTTAAGCCCTTTGTTGCAGTTTCGGCAATTGAAAGCAATATTGATTTTTCTTATAACTGCACGGGTAGTATTGATGTTAATGGTACAGTTTTTAGGTGCAACAACAGTACTGCACACGGATTTCTCAATCTTAAAACTGCTATGGAAAAATCTTGCAACACATATTTTATTGCATTAGGTCAAAAAGTTGGCACTGAAAAGTTGATTACCCTTTGCTCATCTTTGGGTTTTGGGAAAAGCATTGAGTTAGCTGACAATTTCTTTTTGAAATCAGGAATTTTGCCATCAAGTGAAAGTATTACTTCCCCTCAATCCCTTGCAAACTTATGTTTCGGACAAGGTGAGTTGCTTATAAACCCTGTACAAATGGCTACTGCATACGCTTGTTTTGCAAATGGCGGTTATTACCGTGAGCCTACACTTATGAAAGGAATTGTTGACAAGAATGGTGAAATAATCCAGAAAGTTCAGTTACCACAAAAATACCGTGTGTTAAATGACGCGACAATAAGTAAAATAGATAACATTCTTGAAAGTGTTGTCACAAACGGGAATGCAAAAAAGGCATATTCGGAAATAGTCACAAATCACGGAAAAACCGCTACTGCGCAAAGTGGTTGGTTTCATGATGGTAAGGAAATCACTCATACTTGGTTTTGTGGATATTTTACTCACAACAAAACTTATGTAGTTGTAATTTTCAAAGAAGACGGCACATCGGGTGCTACAGACTGCGCCCCTGTTTTTAAGGAAATAAGCGAGAATATTGTGAGAGTTAAAAATGGTAAATAATTTTATTCTACAAATTAAAATTTATAAAAAATAAAAGACACCTAACAAAAAGTTAAGTATCTTTTATTGGTGGACCACATAGGACTCGAAATATAGACTCACAATGCGAATGAGGGATTCGCATTGTGCTTTTGGCTAAAAACGATATACTATATCGTTTTCTTTACGCCAAAACCTTCACAGGTTCGAGTCTTGTAAATTATATAAAAATAAAAAAGACACCTGAAAAAACAGATGTCTTTTATTGGTGGACCACATAGGACTCGAACCTATGA
>CALBKQ010000018.1 GCA_937895645.1 uncultured Clostridia bacterium | reverse complement strand
CTAATGCACCGATTAAAAGCATTGGGTTTATATTGATACTTGTACCAGATGAGAGAATAGTTTTGAGTATAAGTTTGCCATCATCTTCGCTCAACTCAAAAGATTTAATGTGTTCTTTGATATTTACTTCTTTATTAACCTTTTTCCTGCCCTGTTTTGCTTTTTTCTCAACGATAATTTCGTCGGAAGAAAGTGTTTTTTCTGCAGTTTCAAGAAGTTTATTATCAGGGTTATTAAATGCAATTTTATACTCAGCCCAACGGATATCATTAGGAGATGTTTCATAAACATATATTTCTTTTACTGTAATATCAACAGGCAATGCGTCATTTATTTTTTTTGCTAATTCCTCTAAATCCATTTCTTCCATAAGACGAAAATCAACAGTTTCACAAAGACTTTCAAATCCCAATGAAAGTGGCATTGCAAATGTTAAGAATGCATGAGGGTTAAAGCCTTCAGTAAACCAGATTGGCACGCATGCTCTTTTCATTGAACGGGTTATTAGTCGGACTGTGTCAAGATGTGAAATAAACTTTGCCATACCTGTTTTCTGGAAAGACATTCGCACATCCATAGCCCATTTTTTAACTTCTGGCATCACAATGCCCCCCATTCAATTTATTTGCACCACAGCCAGAACACTTAATTCTGCACTGTGGGGTTGTTACACTTTCGTGTGCTTTTTTATTTTCATCAATAAGAAACTCCTTACGGATACCATAATCCATAATTTCCCAAGGAAGAATTTCATTATATTCACGCTTACGGCTTGTATAGAATGATGGTATAAGGTTACACTCTTCAAATGCTTCTGACCATTTTGAATAGTCAAAGAATTCGTCCCATGCATCAAACTTACAACCCTTTTGCCACGCTTTATAAATAACCTCACCAAGACGACGGTCACCACGGGCAAAAACGCCTTCAAGTACTGAAGTTTCAGACTGATGATAACTTACAGAAATCTTACGACTTTTAACACTTGAAAGCAAGTGTTTTTGTTTTTCAATAAGCAAATCACCTGTGTCTTGTGGTTCCCATTGGAATGGTGTAAATGGTTTAGGAACAAAAGATGCAACACTTATATTAACCTGCACACCCTTGCCCTTTTCTTTATTTGGATTACGATAAAAAGTATCAACAACTTTTTGTGCTAAATCGGCAATACCTTCAATATCTTCCATAGTTTCAGTTGGAAGTCCCATCATAAAGTAAAGTTTAACACTTGTCCAACCACCGTCAAAGGCTTTAAGTGCTGTACGCAGTACTTCTTCTTCAGTAACATTTTTGTTGATAGCATCACGAAGTCTTTGTGTACCTGCTTCAGGGGCAAAAGTAAGACCACTACGACGGACTTTTTTAAGTTCTTCCATAAGCTCGTCTGAGAAATTATCAACACGGAGTGATGGTAATGAAACATTGATATTTTCTTTTAACGCCCAGTCAAAAAGCATTGGAATAAGCTTTTCAATTTTAGTGTAGTCACTGGTTGATAATGAGCAAAGTGAAATCTCATCATAACCTGTTGCATCACTTATTCTGCGACACTGTTCATTGATAACTTCTGGTGATTTTTCGCGGATTGGTCTTGTGATAAAACAAGCCTGACAAAAACGGCAACCACGGGTACAACCACGAAATACTTCACCCACAGTTCTATCTTGCACAACATCAATAAAAGGTACAATAAAATCTTTTGGATAATGTGCAGTATCAAGGTTTGATACAATTCTTTTCTGCACTTTTTCGGGTGCAGTTTCAAAATTTTCAACTGATTTGATAGTGCCGTCTTCATTGTAATCCACATTATAAAATTCAGGCACATAAACGCCTTGAATTTTAGCTGCTTCACGCAAAAACTCAAGTTTTGTTGAGCCCATTTCTTTGTGTTTTATAAGTAAATCAACAATATCATTTGTTACTTCTTCACCCTCGCCGGGCAAGAAAATATCAACGAATTCTACCATTGGTTCAGGGTTACAAACACAAGGACCACCTGCAATAACAATAGGCGTAAGTGATGTTCTGTCTTTTTTAAGCACAGGCACCCCGCCTAAATCAAGCATATTAAGCACGTTTGTATAACTTAATTCATACTGTAAAGAAAATCCTATTAAATCGAATTCATCAAGACTGTCCCCACTTTCAAGGGCATAAAGTTTAACATTATTTTCACGCATAAGTGCTTCCATATCATCCCAAGGGGCAAATACACGCTCACACCAAGCATCATCTCGCTCATTTACAACACTGTAAAGAATTTTCATACCAAGATGTGACATACCAATTTCATAATTATCAGGAAAACAGAAAGCATAACGCAATTTTACACTGTTTTTATCTTTTATAACGCTATTAAGTTCGCCGCCTGTATAACGGGCAGGTTTCTGAACTTTTTTAAGCAATTTTTCAACTTCTTTTTTTACCATAATTAACCTCACATTTTAATTATCAATATATTTTACTACAAATTACGACTGATTTCAATAATCATTATTACCTAACATTGAAAGAGTTAAGAAAATGGCAATAATTATAAGTGAAATATTATATTTACTTGATACAAAAACATAAAATCCCCATAAATAAATTAATATAATAAAAATAAATGATGTAGATTTAACGATTTTTGAACAAGTTACATTATCATATTTTTGTGATAACGCATAGAATAGTGCCATTCCTCCGTCAAGCTTTTTAAT
>CALBKQ010000017.1 GCA_937895645.1 uncultured Clostridia bacterium | reverse complement strand
GTAGAATCAAAGGTGATTCTGCCGATGGGAAGCATAGTGGAGATTTCCTCTTTCGTCATTGCATGAATGTCTGTTTTTAACGCTACGGATAACATCCTGATTTATACCGATAAGAACAGTATTTGTTTCTTCAAGATATCCATTTTGTGCTAATTCAAGGCTTAATTCAAGGCTATCGTCACCACCTGCTGTTGAAAGAAGTGCATCAGGTTTTTCTTTTTCGAGAATTCTTTTAACACTTTCAATGTTAAGTGGCTCAATATAAACTTTATCAGCAAAAGTTTTGTCAGTAGCAAGTGCTGACGGAGTTGAGTTTGCAAAGACTACCTCAATCCCCTCTTCTTTTAACGCACAACAAACTTGTAATGCAGAATAGTCAAACTCCAATGACTGTCCGATTTTAACGGGACCTGCACCAAGGACAAGAATCTTTTTATATTTATTAGTCATTGTTTTCACCATCCATCATCTTAAAGAAATCGCGAATAATAAAGCCTGTACTACTGTCAATATCACCTTTTGGTGTAAACTGAACTGAAAGTCCTTTGAAATTATTATATTTAAGACCTTCAACAGTACCATCATTGACATTCGTCATTATAATCTTAGCATTTTTTGAAACTGTATTTTTATCAACTGCATAACCGTGATTCTGGTCTGTAACCATAATCTTTTTTGTACCCTCAATTTTTACAGGCTGATTTGAACCACGATGACCTTTTTCCATTTTAATAATCTTAAAATCATTAGCGAGCGCCAACATCTGATGACCTAAACCGATTGCAAAAACAGGAACGTCTTTCTTGATAAGTTCTATAATATTTTTTATAAGTTCAGGCTCGTCATCAGGGTCACTTGGGCCATCACAAAGAACAACGCCATCAGGATTATATGCAGAAATTTCGTCTGCTGTTGTAAATGCAGGAACAAATGTAACATTACAACCATTAAGCAAGAATGCATTTAACTGCTTTCTTGGTGAGCCGTAATCTATTGCCACAACGTTATATTTTGCGTTTTCGCCTTGCATACTGATTGGCTCTTTAATTGTAATTTCACGGACTGCACCAGAAACTGTATAGTTGTTGATGTCTTTAAGTAGTTCATCAAGATTTTCTATTGAATCTGTAATTGCACCTTTTACATAGCCTTTATCACGAAGATATCTTGTAAGACGACGGGTGTCAACACCACAGATACCTACAATTCCTCTGCCTTTAAGGTATTCATCAAGATTTATTTCATTACCGTCAGAATAAACATCACACCACTCACGGACAATATATCCGTTTGACATAATCTCGCCATCATTATTCTTCGGATTAACACCACGATTTGCAGCAAGAGGATACGTCTGTGCTACAATCTGACCGTAATATGTAGGGTCTGACAAAATATCGGTATAAGATGATGAACAAGTATTGAACACTACCTCACCTATTGTACTGCCCTGTTTACCCATTGAATAGCCCTCAAAAACTGTTCCGTCCTGAAGAACTATATATGCTTTTGTTCTGTTTTTCATAAAGTATCACCCTGTTTTTATAAGGTTATAATTGAATTATATAAACCATAAAAGCCCATCAAAAAGATGGGCGTATTTTTATGCTGCCGGAGTTTCTGGCACCTCTGGTGGAGGTGCTTGTGTTGTTTCTGGTGGAAGTGTTGTTGACTCATTTGGTGTTGGTGCTGTTGTACTTTCATCACCTGTACCTGTTGTACTTTCAACTACTTCTCCATTACAAGATTTACAAGTAGCAGGAATCATTGATGTTTTATACCAACCTGATGCTACTTTTGGACACTGGTCACTGGCAAGTAAACCTGTTTCCATACAATAAGTTTTCTTTGCAACCTTGTTTGTATATTTTTCGAATGATTTGTCTGCAAGATTTTTATGAACTCTGTTCATAACTGTCTGGAAAATAAGACCTGCAGGGTTACCACTTGCTGTAATTGATTTATTGTAGTCATAGCCGAACCAGACTGCGCTGATGTAATATGGTGTACCACCAACACACCAACGGTCATTATTAGATGTTGTTGTACCTGTTTTACCAAAGGTTGTAAATCCTTTTACAGAATAACCACGTGCAGTACCCATTGAGCCATAATATACTGTCTGAAGCATCTGATTCATAACGAATGATGTTTCAGGAGAAATTACCTGTTCACCCTCAGGTTTATTCTGAAGGATTGTCTCACCGGCACTGTTCTTTACTTCATAATAAGAATATGGTTCATAATATTTACCACCATTACCAAAAGTTGCAAATGCAGCAGCCATTTGTAAAGTTGTTGTGCCACCTGTTGAACCACCTGTTGCAAGGGCAGATGGTGAAACGCTATCTTCTTTATCATTATATGTTGTAATGTGGAACTTTTCTGTAAGATAATCATAGCTTAAATCAAAGCCCATCATCATAAGAAGTTGTGCAGGAACAGTATTGTATGAAATGGCAACTGCATATTGTGCAGTAATGTAACTATTAGGAGAACCTGGGTCACCACCATAGTTTGTTGGCCAACGTCTACCTTTCCATGTAATACCATAGTTCTTGATTTTTGAAGACCAAGTAATAATATCTTCTTCAATAGCAGGAGCATAAATAGTTAAAGGCTTAATTGAAGAACCTGGTTGACGCACTGCAGAAACTGCACGGTTATTTGAACGGTTTTCAGTTTTTTCACCTGCACCGCCTACCATAGCCACAATTCGACCACTGTAATCCATAATTGTCATTGCAGACTGATACATATCTTTAACATTACTTACACGCTGTGTAGGGAAGTTTGTTCTGTGAACATAAACGTCTTCAAGAATATTCTGAACACGTGTATCAACTGCAGAATAAATACGCAAACCGCCTGAATAAATCATTTTATTTGCTTCGTAATTTGAATAACCTTGTTCTTTCAAATCACGGATAACACTACTGATAACATAGTCAACATAATAGCTTTGAATTTCGTTATCAGTTGCTTTTTCAACGCTTTCTTCGTGCTCGGCAATATATCTGTCATCATTTGTGAAAATAAGTTCATAAGCTACTGCTTCATCATATTGCTCTTGAGTTATCATTTCAGCCTCAAGCATTTTACCAAGGCACCATTCCTGACGGGATTTATTTGCTTCAGGTTTCCATAATGGGTCACGAGCTGCTGGTTCCTGAGTAATAACTGCAATAGATGCACACTCAGCAAGATTTAAGTCAGCAACATCTTTACCGAAATATGTTTCGGCAGCGGTCTGAACACCATAGCAGTTATGGCTTAAGTAAATTGTATTGAGATATGCTTCTAAAAGTTCGTCTTTTTCATAGTATTTTTCCATATTCAAAGCGTAAAGGATTTCATTGAACTTTCTGTTAAGTGTCAAGCCCTTTTCGCCTGTAAGGTTTTTAATTAACTGCATTGTGATTGTTGAGCCACCACGAATATCACCGTCAGCAACAATTGAGCGTATAATACCAAAGGTTGAACTGAACCAGTCAACGCCCTTATGAGTGTAAAAACGGCTATCTTCAATAGCTACAAAGGCTTTTGGCATCCACTCAGACATATTTTCCATATCAACCCATACACGATTTTCTTCACCGTGAAGTTTTGTAAGCTCTATAAACTTATCTTCTTCATTTTTAGCATAAATAATAGTAGTCTGGTCCTGATTTTCTTTATAGAATTCAAGGTCAATAATCTTTTCACCATTAGCAATGCTAATCATATTACCAAGAATATTCACACAGATTATGGCACAAGTCATTATACCGGTGAATGCAATCGCCAGTAATATTCTTAAAATCTTTTTCTTTTTCGGGGACATTGTTTTTTTGGTTGTACGAGTCTTTTTTCTCATATTTTTCCTCCGAAACTGCGGGAACAGTTGAAAATCTGCAGTTTTTCTTATATACGATAATAAGTATATCACAAAACTATAAAAATGTTTAGTGTTTTTTTATATTTTAATAAAATTTAATAATTTGTAATATTTTTGTCAAAAATACAATAAAGCACTACTGATTAAAGGAAGTGATTTCAGTTGAGAAATAAAATCTTCTGGCTCATTGTATTTGCAGTACTTACAATTACAGTTTTAGGTGTACTGTTTGTAACTCTTGATAAAGATATGCAAGAAAAAGTTATTGAAAATCCGTATCTTATAGACGATTACTACACATTAAGTGAATACAAAGGAAAAATTGCAGTATTCAGAAATCAAGAAAATATTCCGATTGATATTTATGACGTATATGTTTCTACCCTGCCACAACACGACAGAACGTTATTAGAAAAAGGAATACGCATAGAAACACCTGAAGAACTACAAAGACTTATTGAAGATTACACAAGTTAATTTTTTACAATTTCTATTTCTGCTGATTTTTCATTTCCGTTAAGAGTTATTTCAATTATACCCTTATCGCGAAGTGAGAAATCGGCATTTTGGTTGTTTACAGTAACCGAATAATCAAACCCATCACGCAAAACTACAATTACTGAATATTTATCATTGTTGCCATAGTATTTAACGGTTGCTTTGAACTTAGTTTTATCTTCATTGAAATTGCTTTCCATAACCATTGTGTCAAGACCCGTTGAAAATGCACCCGGCTTAAAATATGCGTTAGTCCAGATATTGATTGGTGTAGAAAGTCCACCAAAATTATGAAACCAACCGCCTCTGCCAGATGTGATATTAAACATTTCAAAAGTGTAGTATGAGTATTCAACCTCACGTTTCCAGGCATCAAGGGCAGTTTTTGCAATTTTGAATGCAAAATCAGTTTCACCTAAATCGAGCATAGTTTTCCACACAAACCATTGGTGAGAAAGCCACACGTTACCATTCCAATAACCGTTTGTAATGTAATATGATGCAGTCTTATCAACCGCACTTATACCAACTGGACTAAACATTTCGTCATCACTTTTAAGGTGAGTGAGTATTTTTGCTTTTTGGTTATCTGTTACTGCACCTGCGATAATTGGATAAATACCATCCATTGTTTTGTTAAGATTTTCGCCATTTTCATTTCTGTATTGTTCTTTTGCATTACCGTTTTCGTCGTGAATAACGTAAGAGAAATATCCACACTCATCATCCCAAGAGTTTTGTTGAAGTGCGTTTGAAACTCTTTCAATATCTTGAAGATATGTTGATTTATCGTCCTCTTTACCTAACAAATCGGCTGCCATATAAAGAATTTTTGCACAACGAATTACCTGTGATGATGAAATAACAGGCGTCATATATTTTTGTTTGTTCTCAGCATACATAGCCTTTTGAGGTGGCAAGTCATCCATACCACTACAATTATAGAAATAGTCAAATGTAGTTGTAAGTCCACTGTTGAATTTTGTTGTAGTTGAGCCATTTATTTTGCCTGCTAGAAAATCGTAAAACATTTTTACTCTGTCATAATATTTAAGTAATTCTGTTTTATCGTTTGCTTTTTTAAGCATTTCAAGATACTGATAAATATGAACAGGCACAGGTGACCCATGAAGTAAAAATGCCCACTGGTCAGTGTCACTTAAATATGTTTCGAGAATGTAATCGGCAATACTTGGGGCGAATTCGAGCATATCAAGACCTATAAAACCTGAATCCCAAGTGTAGAATGAATCCCAACGCTTACCAGGAGTATGGTGAACTACATATTCGCCGTTTCTGTAAAGTGGGTAAACGGTATTCTGAAACACTGTTGCACGAAGTATTCTGTTTGAAAACTCATAAGTTTTACCTGCAATATTCAAATCAAACTTTTCAAGTGAGTTATATGCCTTTTCGTAGATTTTTTCGTATTCGTCAGTTGTTTTATACTCTGTTTCACCAAAGGAGAGAACTGCATATTCAATATGAGTTGTACGAGGTTCAACATAAAGAGTGTGAACTACTGTATTGTGATAAAATCCCTCGTCACTATGCTTTTCTGAAAATGAGCCTGAAAATGTTTCAAGCATATTCTGAAAACTTTCATCAGGTTGCGAAATACGGGCCGTTGGGCTATCTTCAATGCAACCTGTATTGAAATCGCGACAACGGGTTGATGGATTAAATGTTTTTACATAAAACTTACCATCAACACCCTGATATTTATAAGAAACTAATTTACCGTTTGCGTCAATAGTTTCAATTTCAGGGTAAAAATTGTGTTTTTTGCTTTCAGTTGAAACAGTTTCATTTTCTTCTGTAACTGCAAGGAAGTCAAACTCAATTCCACCTGTACCACAAGAGATAAGTTCAATGTTTTCTGCATTAATTTTTGTTGTGATAATGTTAAAATCGTCAGTTTTTGTGAATGTGATTTGCTCACCATTCAAAGTCCACACGCTATCTCTATTATCAGTTGTGCGGTAACGAATATGAAGTACAGGGCTTGAAAATGCATCAATACCATTGATTTCGTATGTTATTCTGTCCCCTGCTTCTTCGCCTAATTTTGAGTATTTAGGGAGAATGTAACGGTTGTTATCACGGTCGCCAAGACCTTTGTGATATGTAAAACCATCATCAAAAAACTCGCCTTTTTTCATAGCATCAATAACCTGCTTATCCCAAGGGCGAGGAGTATTGTAGTTATAAGTTTCATAATCAAGTGCTTTAATAAAAACACATTTTTCAGGTAAAACGGGAGTTGTTGCGTACACATTGGGGTATTCAATAGCAGAAAAAAGGTTTAGAAGACAAATTTGCATAATGTCAGTATTATTAACAAACTCTATACGCACAAGTACGCTATCACTATCAAGTTTTGTAAAGGATACATCTGCATAGACCTTATCTTTCCATTCAAGGTCATAACGATATGAATAAAAAGAGTAATCAGCCTTTGCTTCCCAAGGATGAACACCAACGGGAACAGTTACATTTGGTACACGTGAGTCAGCATTTTCGATAGCAGGACTTACAACGCAATCAAAACGGACACCACCCTCAGTATTGTGGTCAACAATTCTTGAAATACCGCTATATTTCTTAGAATATGGACCCCAGTTGCCTAATAAATTATACATTTTTTCTGTAACTTTACTCATAGTGAATACCTCGCGTAAAAATATGGAAATATTATAGCAAAATTAGTGCATTTTTTCAATATTTAGAGAAAAGAAAATCCCCGCAAATGCGAGGATTAAAACTATTCTTTATCTTCCACCTCAAATAGTTCTCGAAGTTCGTCAATGGCTTTTGTTTCTATGCGGGACACATAAGAGCGTGAGATGCCAAGTTCCTTTGCAATTTCCCGTTGAGTATATGGTTTTGTGTCATATAAACCATATCTCATTATTAGTATTTTCTTTTTTCGTTCATCTTTTATCTGGGCTATATATTCATAAAGTTTTTCTGTTTTCATTTTCAAATCAACATCATCAAAAACGCTTTTTTCATCATATATAATATCACTGAATGTTAAGGGATTTCCCTCGCTGTCAACATCTATTGGTTCATTCATTGAAACCTCGTTTGCGTTCTTTTTAAGTGTGCGAAAATGCATAAAAATCTCATTTTCAATACACCTTGAAGCATAAGTTGCAAGGCGCGTACCTTTAGTGTAATCGAAGGTATTTATGGCTTTTATAAGTCCTATTGTACCTATTGAAATTATATCCTCTTGGTCAGAATAATTTGAATAATATTTTTTTATAATATGTGCCACAAGTCGCATATTGTGGTTTACAAGTTTGTTACGGGCATTTATATCGCCATCACGATGAAATTTCACAAATTCTTCTTGCTCTTCTTTGGCACTCAAGGGCTTGGGAAATGAGTTTGTTGAGGACAAATGAAGCATAAAATACAGAATGTTGGTTGAAAGACTTTGTAACAATGATAATAACATAAAAAAACACCTCTGCAAAGTATATGCAGAGGTTTGTTTTCAGGTGCATGTCCCTATTAAATTATCCTAACAAAAAGTCCATAACAAGCATTACACAGAAGCCAATAAGCAAAGCGTAGGTTGCGCCTTTTTCGTAACCGTGAGAATGGGTTTCAGGTATCATTTCATCACTTATTACATAAAGCATTGTACCCCCTGCAAAAGCCAATGCAAACGGTAAGATTGCAACAGATACAGTTACTACAAAGTAGCCAATCATTGTACCGATTACCTCAACAAGTCCAGTACAAAGGGCAATTATAAATGCTCGTGTTTTTCTGACTCCTGCGTTTAGCATTGGTGAGATAATAACCATACCTTCGGGAATATTCTGTAGTGCAATACCACCTGCTACGGTTAATGCATCTGAAATATTGCCTGTACCAAAACTAACACCTGCTGCAATACCCTCAGGCAGATTATGAATTGCGATTGCCATAACAAAAAGCATTACACGATTAAGGTGCTTTGTGCTTTCGCCGTGAGATTCAGTATCAACGCCAGTTATATGGTGCATATGTGGTACAACCTTGTCCATTAAACTTAAAAATATAGCACCGCATAGAATACCTGCGATTACAACGAGAAGATTACCTACCCCCTCGCCTGACTCCATAGCTGGAATAATAAGCCCTAAAACCGCAGCAGCCAACATAATACCTGCCGCAAAGCTTAAAGTAATATCGTTAAATCTATGTGGAATTTTCTTAAGTGCAAATCCGATAAAACTACCGAACACAGTAGCCATACCTACACCTAATGCAGTTATAATAACGAGTTGCATAATATCACCTTTTTAATCAAGTTTGAAGCTATATAATTCTCCGTCAACCAATGTTAAAAGACCAACCTGACCAATTTCAAAACCATCATAACACTCTTTCGGAACTGATAGCTTTAGTACTTCACCATTATCTTTCTCAAAAGAAATAAAATATTCTTCGATTGATTTTGGATGTTTTATACCGACCATTCTTGTTGTGCAAGACTGGTCAACTACTTTAACATTGAGTTCAATGGTTTCAAACTTATCAATATTTTCAATTGATTCATTAGCTTCTCTTTTTTCTTTCGGAATTCTTGGTGTAACAAATTGTACTTTTAACTTTTCCATATTTATCTCCACTTCAATTAATTCATATGAATTATATCATAATCAAACCTAATATAACACCTTAATTATAAATTCAATTATTTTTTTCATTCAATATGAATTAATGTTGCCTAGTATAATTTTAATATTTATAGTATAATTTAAAAAAATAAATTGAGAGGTAATCGCTATGTTAAAAAAAATTTCAATAAATGGATTAAGAGGTTTTGGAGAAAATGAAGACATTTATTTTTCTTTACCTAACACTCAAAAAGGAAGTGGATTAAATATTATTGTTGGGCCAAATAATTCAGGTAAAACCACTATTATAGAAGCCATAAAATTTTATAATTCCCAAAAAGAAAATATATCCTTTTCAGAAGGAAAAAGAAATTCAAAAAACAATAATAAAATTGATATTATTCTATTTGCTGGTCAATCAAATATGTGTGGAAGAGAAACGATTGATGATATAGGTTTTAATGAAGAAAATAATGATATAGTTATTATTAAAGATGGAAAAGTATT
>CALBKQ010000016.1 GCA_937895645.1 uncultured Clostridia bacterium | reverse complement strand
CGGTATAAAGCATCAGGGCATTGTAGCCCATCTTTTTGATGAGTAAGGCAAATTTCTTTACCTTTTCCGGCTTCATCACACCGTTTCGTGAGCAGTCGATCATGACTGCCAAAGTTTTAGGAGTCATGGTTTTACCTCCTTGTTTTGGTGATACCACAATCATAACAAAAGCCAAATCCGTGTATCTATCCCTCACAACAGGAATAGTAAATCCCTCCGAAAGATTTTCTTCCGGAGGGACGGTTAATATGCTTATTTTCTTTTCAAAACTACTTTCTGGTAGTTCTAATAATTTAATAATTTTTTTAAATAAATCCGCTGTATTCATAGATTTTTTACTATCTTCTAAAATTAGATTAGTAATATCTTTATTTGACAATAGTTCTAATTCATCCTTAGTCATCTTTTTTAAGTCCATGTTGACCTCCTATATCAAAACATTATATGTATTTTAACACATAAATTTACAAAATGCAATCACTTTGTGAAATCTATTATTTTTTTACTATCATTTAAGTAAATTATACCTGAAATAACGGTTAAAATTGCAGTAATCCATAATAATCCGTTTGAAATCAATGATAAATCAGGTAATTTTTCAAACAAAGACTTGTTTGTGTTTAAGATAATTTCCCACACTTCGCCTAAAAGCATAATAAGTATTGTAAATGTCATCTGGCTTACTGTTTTGATTTTACCCCAGATGTTTGCAGGAATAACCACCCCACCTGCAGCTGCAATCATTCGCACAGATGCGATTGCAAATTCACGAGTGAGCACAAGCATTACAATCCAGATATTACAAAGCCCCATACTCATAAATGCAAGAAGTGCTGATGTTGTAAGAATTTTATCGGCAATAGGGTCCAAAAATTTACCAAAGTTAGTAATTTGCTTATGCTTTCTTGCAAGATGACCATCAATAGCGTCAGTAATTGAGCCGATTGAGAAAATAATGCAAGCAATTAAAAATTTATGTGGAAGAGTATCCATAAGTATTACAGCAAGAAAAACAGGTGTTATAAAAATTCTTGCAATTGTAAGAATGTTGGGTACATTTAATTTCATATAACTTCTCCTGTTAATTCACCGTCAACTACATTGATGATTTCAACTTCTACAATGTCGCCATCGTCTAATTCATATCCACAAGTAAAACTGATTTGAGTATCAATTTCAGGGGCATCCATAGTTGTTCTGCCAAAATATGAGTCGGAATAAGAATCATAGCCCTCAACGATTGTATAAAGTGTTTTGCCAACAAGCGAATCGTTGATTTCGTCAAGGATTACATTCTGACGCTCGTTGATTATATCTGCACGGTCTGCACGGATTTCAAAATCCATCATACCGTCAAGTCTTGAAGCCGGAGTGCCCTCTTCTTCAGAATAAGCAAAACAACCCATTCTTTCAAAGCGCATTTCTTCAATAAACTCACAAAGTTCGTTAAATTCTTCTTCGGTTTCTCCCGGAAAACCTGCAATAAATGTTGTACGGATTGTAACATCTTTAATTTGTTCACGGATTTTTTTGAGTAATGCTGTAAGAGTTTCACGGTCACCATGACGATTCATTCTTTTAAGCACATTTTTACTACAATGCTGTAAAGGAATGTCCATATATTTTACAATTTTCTCGTTAGTTGCGATTTCATTAATAAGTGCGTCATCAATTCTTTCAGGGTAAAGGTAAAGAAGTCTAATCCACTCTATTCCCTCAACGCCTGATAACGCTTTAAGTAACGGCACAAGGGCATTTTTACCATATAAATCCTCGCCGTAACGAGTTGTATCTTGCGCTACAACTACAAGTTCTTTTACGCCCTCATTCGCGAGTTTTTGTGCCTCTGCTAAAACGTTTTCACTTGGACGGCTACGGAAAGGACCACGAATACTAGGAATTGCACAATAAGTACAATGATTTGAACAACCCTCGGCAATTTTAAGGTATGCAGAATATGGTGGGGTTGTAAGAATACGGTCACCCTCAATTTTAAGGTTTGTTTTTTCAGGGTATTCCTCTACCCTTTCACCGTTTATAATTCTATCACAGATTTCGCAAATATCTTCATTAGCACCAATGCCGATTACTGCATCTGTTTCAGGGATTTCCTTAAAAATCTCACTTTGATAACGCTCTGCAAGGCAACCTGTAACAAGAATTTTAAGATTTTCACAATCTTCTTTATATGACACCATATCAAGAATATTTTCAATAGATTCACGCTTTGCATCTTCAATAAATCCACAGGTATTAACAATTACAACATCAGCTTCATATGGGTCTGTTACAATTTCAAAACCGTTATTTTGAAGTTTTGAGAGCATAATTTCAGCATCTACCTGATTTTTAGGGCAACCCAAAGATATCATACCAATTTTTTTAGTCATAGTATTCGTCCTCGAAATCTGTAATAGAATTTAAGGCAGACTTAATATCGGAATAAGAATGGCCAAGTCGCAAAAGTGCATCAACTATTCTTTTTCTGCCTTTTTCATCACCTATTTTATTTATATATTTTTTCTTGATTAGTATTATAATACGAGGTACTGGGTCGTTGTCAAGTAAATCGATGGTATTTTCTATAATATCACGACTGATACCACGGAAGCCCAGTTCTTGTTTAATTCGATTTATACTGTAATTTTTACGCTCTAGCAAGTCATTTGAAAGAATTCGAGCATATTCTTCGTCATTTAATAGTCTTAATTCTGTAAGTCTTTCACAGGCTTTTTCGGCAAATTCTTTTTCGCACCCTTTTTCGCAAAGCTTTTTGATTAACTCTTTTGTGCCATAAGGACGGCGTGAAAGTAAGTCAAGACCTTTGTTATAAGCACGACGAAAACTGACCGAGTTAAGCAACTCAGTCAGTTCTTCTTCGTTTATTTCTTTATAATTTCTAAATTTTTCGGAATACCAATAATCACTATCTACAGTAGCACGATATTCTTCGTCTATGTAGATGTGAATCTTTTTGGCTTTACCTTCTTTAACAGTAAGTTTCATTATTCGTCATCATCAACAGCAATATCAAGTGTTGCACGGGCTGCTGCCTTTGTTGTTGGGATTTTAACTACTTCAGGCTGCTGAATTGGTGCAGATGCACCTTTTTTAGAGTCAAGAGCCTCTTTCATTTTTGCACGGATTTGTTGTTCAATTTCGTTTGCCAGGTCAGTTTCTTGCTTAAAGAGAAGCTTTACATTTTCTCTGCCCTGACCAAGACGCTGTTCGCCATAGTAGAACCAAGCGCCACTCTTTTTAACGATATCGAATTTCACACCAAGGTCAACGATTTCACCAATCTTTGAAATACCCTCGCCATACATAATATCAAACTCAGCCTCTTTGAATGGAGGTGCAACCTTATTTTTAACAATCTTCGCACGAGTACGTGAGCCGATAAACTCATTACCCTGACCTTTAAGTTGTTCAACACGACGAACATCAATTCGCATTGTTGTATAGAACTTAAGTGCGCGACCACCTGTTGTAACTTCAGGGTTACCATAAATTACGCCAACTTTTTCACGAAGCTGGTTGATAAAAATAACGATTGTATTTGACTTATTAATAACACTTGTAAGTTTGCGAAGTGCCTGTGACATAAGACGAGCGTGAAGACCAACATGGCTATCACCCATATCGCCCTCAATTTCAGCACGAGGAACAAGAGCTGCAACAGAGTCAACAACAATAACATCAAGAGCACCTGAACGAGCAAGAGCCTCAGTAATTTCAAGTGCTTGTTCACCATTATCCGGCTGAGAAACGAGAAGTGAATTAATGTCAACACCAAGAGCTTCAGCATATTCAGGGTCAAGAGCATGTTCAGCGTCAATAAATGCCGCCTCACCACCAAGTTTTTGAGCCTCTGCAATTACCTGCAAAGCAAGAGTTGTTTTACCTGAAGACTCAGGCCCATAAATTTCAACAATTCTGCCTTTGGGGAGTCCGCCAATACCAGTTGCGTGGTCAAGAGAAATTGAACCTGTTGAAATTGCCTCAACATTCAATGAACTATTTTCACCAAGGCGCATAACCGCACCTTTACCATAATTTTTTTCAATCTGTAATAATGCGGTTTCTAAAGCTTTTGATTTATCAGCCATTTTATATACCTCGCTATCGCACAAATGTTCGTTTGAATGTATTATATATTATTTATTTATAAAATGCAAGTACTTTTTACTAAAATTTGCGAAAATATTTTTACAAAAAGACTTGCAATTTGCGAAAGTAACTGTTATAATGTCTCTTGTTGTAATTTGATTATTTATCCCCGTGATATAAGGAGGTGCCTATAAAATGGCAAAATGCGAATATTGTGGTAAAGACGTTGCTTTCGGCATCAAGGTTTCTCACTCACACAGACGTTCAAACAGAACTTGGAAACCAAACGTAAAAAGAGTTAAAGCAGTTGTAAACGGCTCTCCTAAGAGAGTTTATGCTTGTACTCGTTGCCTTCGTTCAGGTAAGGTTGAAAGAGCAGTTTAATTCAGAACAAAATACGAAAATTAACGGACAT
This sequence comes from uncultured Clostridia bacterium, assembly GCA_937895645.1. Classification (GTDB taxonomy): domain Bacteria; phylum Bacillota; class Clostridia; order Oscillospirales; family Acutalibacteraceae; genus Fimenecus. The sequence goes on along the minus strand of CALBKQ010000016.1, from coordinate 2,298 downwards.
CTTGCGATGTCCGTTTTTTCTTTGTTTATTTTAATGATTCATTTATAGTATCGCAAATATCTTGTGGAAGTTTTTCTAAATCATAGAATTTAATCTCTTCACTGCTATAAGAATATGCATCATTATAAAGATACCATTGACCATTTTTATCTTTTACAATACTGCAACAAGTAAGACGAATATCATCAAAGCCTTCAAAGCAGAATACTAAATCATAATCGTCTAAATATCCACGTACATCTATCCAATCAATTTTGTCTTTTTCTATTAAATCATTATCAAAGTTTTTAATTAAATTTTCAATATACCTTATTTGCTTTTCACTGAAATTAAACTCTTTATCATGTTGAGTAACAATCTTTACAATTTTATCAGTTTCATCGGGGAAAACACAATTTCTATTTATATAATGTGCTCTTGTGTAATTACCAAAATCTTCATCAACAAGCTTCATTATAACATTTTTATTGTTACCCATCTGCCAATATGTATTATAATTAACTTCACCTGTTTCAGATATCATTCTTGTCGGCTCTGATACAATAATATATTCTGCATCATTGTTATAATAGCATCGTTCTTTCTTGATAGTCAAACTATCCCATTCAAGTCTTACATAATCACTTGCATTGAACTCATTAAGATATTCTTGCGAAACCAATTCAGTAGGTAATTCTTTTACCATTTCATCAAAATTTCCATCATCAACCATAACAAATATTAACAATCCAAAAAATGAAATCACTAACAAAAGGAATAATATTAAAATAGTTTTAAGCAATTTTTTTAATACGGTTTTTGCATCAATTTTGTTTGAATTATTGTTATTCGGAATTTTTTCTTTAACGGTTACTTTTTCATATCTGCCGTCTTCCATTTTTACATTGAATTCGTGAAGTTTAATTTCTCCATCAAATTTTCCGCAAGAAACAAGGTGAAAAAGTAATAATAATACAAATGTAATAATTGCTACAATTTCAGTTGTGTGCCAATAATGAGTATTTATAATTGTAAAGGTAATGCTTACTATTCCGAAGAAGGCAAGTATTACATTGCTTAGCGTCTTAAATGAACTATATTTATATGCGATATGATGAAAAAATCCTGTAAGAAAAAGTAAAGCATACATTATAAAGTTTAATAGTGTTGAATAGTCCTCCCAAGGTGAAAAAGCATAATTTGAAACCATATACCAAGTGAAAACAAAAATAATGTAAAATAAAATGTTTATTATTTTTTGCAGCCAAGACTTTTTCATAATTACGCCTCCTTTGATAAATCTTCTGTTATAAACTCGTGAAGGTATTTTTCATACATTTCTTTTTGTTTGATTTGTTCAGGCGTTTTTTCTGTTTTACTAATATATACGGTAATAGCAATAAGTGCTATATTGATTAAAATTGGTATAAATATCCTCAAAAGTATATTAAAAAATAATGATGTTGAAAGAATTACAATGGGAATACACTTAAAATCTTTTTTCCAAAAGTGAGAAAAGGTTGTAAAAACAATCAGTACTGTAAAATAAATACTCCAACCAATTATATAATTAAAATTGTCTAACTCAACAATTGCAAGTGTTGTTCCTACACCTCTACACACATTAGCTTCTATCGGTAAATCATCAAAGAAAATACCCATCCATGCAAAAGCATAATAAATCATTGTGATTATATAAAGAAATCTTTTCATAATTATGCTTCCTTGGTGTTTACTAGGGTAAGGTTTGCTCCGTCTGTATATTCAAGAATATCGCCTGGTTGACAGTTCAGTTCGCGACAGATTGCTTCCAACGTTGAAAAACGTACGGCTTTTGCTTTGCCTGTTTTGAGAATTGACAAATTTGCTTGAGTTATGCCTATTCTTTCTGCCAACTCACCTGATGTCATTTTTGCTCTTGCAAGAGCCATATCAAGATTAACTTTTATTGCCATATACATCACCTCATATTGTTAAGTCGTTATCTTCTTTAAGTGAGATTGCTTCTTCGATGATATTTCGCACTACGCGTACTATAAGTCCTATAAAAAGTGCCGCCAATGATACCAGTACAAATGCAACAAAGTTTATAGCACCAACTATACTGACAATACCTACATAAAAGCACAACCAAGAAAGCGTTGTAAGATATTTCACATTATCATCTATAAAGACATTTTTATCACGAACATTAAACAATATTTTATAGAGTAATGCCAACGCACCCCATCCCGCAGGAATAGCGAGATATGTCATAAAAATCAAAAAATCGGTTAAGTGTTCGTGTTTGAAGATTTTACAGATTATACCTACTGACCA
>CALBKQ010000015.1 GCA_937895645.1 uncultured Clostridia bacterium | reverse complement strand
TATAACAAAAAACACAAGATATTACAATATAAAAATTACAATATCTTGTGTATTTCAGTAAAAATTTTGTTGTATTTTGTATTTATAAGGACGTTTCAACTAATTTGAGTTTGTAAAATTGTATCAATTATTGAAATACTGCGCCATTGGTCAAACAAGGTTCTTCTTTTCCACCAGTTGAATACTTATATGATGGTAGTGGAGAAGATTGGAACGCATCAAGAATCAGTTTGTCACCAACTTTTTTGAATGTATATGTGTTTTTACCATCATCAGTTTTCATAATAATATATTCGTCGTATTCTTCATAAGTCCCACTTGGCAAATAACTACTAAACAATGAATATGAAAACGAAAATCTTTTTGTTGTGGTATTCAATGAAATTTTAGCAAAATCATTGCTTCCTTGATGAGAATATTCAAGTATTTCAATGTAAGGATTCACTCCACCTACCGCACTTGATGTGGCATTTTTACCAACAAGATATAACCACCTTATTAAAGAGTCATCTTTGTTGGCAGGATTTATGTTGTTATAATTATACATTCCCTGCGCCATAAAATATGTGCCATCATTTTGCTCCAGCAACATAAAAAGAATTGAAATATCATCTTCACCGTTATCCACTTTTAATTGCCAAGCATTTTTATTGTTGTTTCTGATTTGAGAACAAGAGTAACCCTCACTCCAATCTGCCGAAGAAAATCTTGAGTCCCAATTTTCAATATTAAGAGTGATTTTCTCGAGTGTTCCTCTTTCAAAAAGCAACCCATTACCATAAACGGTGGTGAGTTCCATGTTTTCTGTTACATAAAATGTTGGGGCAATGTCAGCAGTCTGAACGAAAGAGAACACACCGCTATCACAGACAAGGTCAATTGGTATGTAAGCGTCACTATCTACGTTGATACCTACCAACTCAAACTCAATCCAAACTTTATAATTTTCCTGAGGATTTTCGTCAAAACTAAAATCTGTCACAAATCGGTATTCACCTGTTTCAAACTCTTCATAACCGTTGTAATTGTATTTATGGGTTGTTGTATCTTTTGGATTCAGCAGATATCCAATACTATTCCAAGCATAATTTTCAGGCAGTTTGTATTCAACCCACTTGTTACCGTCTTTTCGGTAAATAAAACTAGGTTCACCAAAAAGTGCCGGTTTGTCAGTCTGATTTTCCCAAAGCAAATTGATATATCTTGTGTCTCCCACCATAGATATTGTTATAGGTTCTATTGAAACTCCCTCATATTCAGAGCCGGTTGTTACATTTTTTATGCCATATGGATTATTGACATATTCTTTTGGTAGCAATTCAACTGGGCCATCATTAGTCTTAGGATTAGTCATAAAGCAAATTGTAATTGCAATAGCCGAAATAATTGCAACAACAATTACCCAGAAAGCAGGTTTTTTGTAATTAAGTACAGATTTTATTCTGCCTTTTACACCTGTTTCACTAAATGCCAAAGGACAAGCAGAAACCATTTTTCGCGATACACTGCAATTTATGAGTGCTTCAGAATATGATTTTTTGATTTCTACACCCATTTGCTTAATTACCTTTTCATCACAGGCAAGTTCAATATCGCGACAAAGAAGAATATATGCAACCCAAAGTAAAGGATTAAACCAATAGACTGTTAACAGCATAAAGCCCAACGGTTTCCACAAATGGTCACCTCGTTTGATATGTGCTTTTTCGTGTGCAATTACAAATTTCAAATCTTCACCATTCATTGATGATGGTATAAAAATTCTAGGCTTAACAACACCTAAAATAAATGGTGTTGAAATGCTATCGCAAATCCATATATTTTCTTTAAGAGGTGTTGCCTCTCTTACTTTTTTAACAATTCGCAGATAACTGATAGCGGTATATAAAAGCATTATTGCCATACCAACAATCCATATAATTGAGGCGATATATGTAATGATAAGTAATGGATTTATAAAATCACAGTCAGGTGCTCCGATTTCATTAAAAACAACACTGCCATTTTTAATGCCTAACTCATAAAATACAGGATTATTACCAACATAATCAAGTATTTTTGAACCACTTACCTCAACACTTGAATTAGAATGAACCAGTTGTGGCGACAATGTTTCTGTGGTAGGAATAATACTCAACACACTCTCAAATGAAAACGGACATACAAGCCGAAAGGCTACTAATCCCCACATAACCACACGAAATGCTTTTGGTGCTTTTTTGAAAACAAATCTAAATAATACAACTGCAAGTATAAGCCACGAGGCAGTAATACTCATATTAAAAAGTTCAAGAAATACATTTTCCATAATCAACCCTCCTCGTATTCATCTACAATGCGGCGAAGTTCTGCAATTTCCTCCGGTTTCAGACTTTTTCTTGATGTAAACGCAGCAAGAAAAGCAGGTAACGAGCCACTGAAAGTTTCTTCAACAAATTTTTCGCTTTGCATAGAATAAAACTCATCACGGGAAATCAAGGGAACAACCACAGAATTATCGTTTTTGAAAAAACCTCGTTCAGATAGTCTTTTAAGCACAGTATATGTGGTAGTGCGTTTCCACTTCAACTCTTTTTCGCAGATTTTCACTAATTTTGCTGTTGAAATTGGAGCATTATTCCAGATAATATCAGCAAAACGAGCCTCAACTGCGCCTAATTTTATTTCATTCATATAAATTCCTCCTTTTGTCTACATCTTGTCGTCAACTTTAGTCTACACTATGTAGACAGATTTGTCAAGGGATTTACACAAAAAAAGCGGGACGCTGTTAGCGTCCCCTATATTGATTATTATTTCAGCAATTCTTTTACACGATTTTCGTATGCTTTTGTTTCGTATTTTAACTCTACTCCTACATACTCATTATCCACCAATTTAATTAAATAATCTGCAAATTGTGGGTTGAGTGGGAGAAGTGGTCCTGTGTGATATGTTGCGAAAAGATTATTTTTATGAACACCTTCGATTTCGGTTTCTTTATTCATACCTGCACCCCTTTTCATTGTAAGGAACGGGCAAGGATTTTCACCGTAAGAGTGGCTTAAAAGATTTTTGAAACCAGTAATCTGCATACCATCAAACTCGCCTACACTACAATCATTATAGCGAAGTCGTGAAAACTGTTTTGCGTAGTATGGGAAGAAATTAAGGCAATCGTGTTTTTCACCTTTCGTATCTTCAATATAGTCGCCAAAAATCTCGAAAGCGTTGCCTGTTGCAAGGATTACTCCGTCACTTTCAATACGATTTTCTATTTGTTCACGATACTTTTTAAGAGTTTCGATTTCTATAAGCTGATGTTTTTCCTGACAAGGTCCAATAATCAAAATATCAACATTTTCATTTATGAATTTTGGCTCGTCAAAAAGTGATGTTTCTACAAATTCAACTTCATAATCTGCAAGAGTCAGTTTCTTTTTAAGATATTCGGCATTTCCACGGTCACCATAAAGGTTATTGTATTCGGGGTAAAGCACTTCAATTACAAATTTTTTCATAATTACTTGTCCCCCTTTTCTTTCAATGCGTTTTTGATTTTTGCGACTACGCTTGTAGCATAAAGTTCAAAATAAATCACAATATTTCTGTCACTACTTGCGTTGTTGCTAACCTCTTTTGCCAACTCGTCATAGTTTTCAAAAAGAACGAATTTAGATGTGTCAAGCCCCTTAATTTCAAGGCACTGCGCCAAATCGTAACAACGTGAACCACCAATATAAATATTCCTGATTTTGTCACTAGTAAGTGGTGCAAAGTCAGTATCATAAAGCCATGAAATATCTTCGTGACCATGAACTTTATCATTACTGTCAGTAATCAAAAGCACTACATCTTTATCCTTTTCAGTACTGTCAAGGTATTTCAGACTTTGTGAGCAAGAGATTGGATTCTGGTTTTTTGAGAGCATTGAAACAACTTCTACTCCACCAAATTTATTTTCTTGAAAACGTCCTGTTTTTGATGACAAATCTTCAATACTGTTTGCAATTATATCAATATCAATTCCCATAAGACGACAGATAGCACACGCTCCTGTAATGTTGAAAACATTGAAGAAATTACCCTTTTGATATGGTAAAGCTAGACTTTCACCCTTGTCACCATTGAATACAAAAGTACCGTTTTCAAAATCAACGTCACTTGCAAAATATGTGCTTTCAGGCATCATAAATCCACAGAAATTACACTTTGGCACACCAATATGATTGTAGTGATAAAACTCATAATCTAACTTGTGATTACATTTTGGACAAGCAATAAGGTCACAAACTGTGTCTTCACAAATGTCTGTGCTTTTTTCAGTTTTGTTTACAGAAAAGAACACTCGATTACACTTGTTTTCACCTAAAAGTCCTGAAATACCGTCATTACCGTTAAGAACAAGTGTAGTTTTTTCGTCTAAATAATCATTGATTTTATCGAAAATAAATCCACTGTGACCATTACGCATAATTGAGTCACGGAAAAGGTTTGTGCAAAGAATGTAATCAGGCACAAATTTTGTATAGATAAACTGAGACGAACGCTCGTCAACTTCCAAAACAGCAACATCAGCAGTTACTTTACCACCTAATGTACATTCCGTAGCAAGTGCGGTTACAAGACCAGGCGCCATATTTGAGCCTTTTGAATTGTTTACAACAGTTTTTCCGCTATTACGGATTATATGTGTAAGCAAATTTGATGTACCTGTTTTACCATTTGTACCTGTTACGCACACAGTAGTTTTTGGCATAGTGAAACGAGAGAGTGCGTCAGGACAGATTTTAAGCATAATTTCGCCCGGAAGATTTGTACCTCTCTTAAAAATTTTATCAAGCAAGAATATTGACACCTTGCCCACAATTAAAGCAATTAAAAATCTTAATTTATCCATTTTATTCGTCCTTTTCTTTCTGCTTTTCAACTAGTTTTGATAAGTAATAGGCATTTTTCTGTGAGTTGTTTACCATTTCTGCAATACCTCTTACCACAAGTGCCAAGCCAACTCCAAAACCTGCCAGAGCCAGTCCGCCAATAACACCTACATACGCACGAAGCAGCGTAGAAAACGCAAAATGAATTACCAATGCTGTGCCACCTGCAACACCTGAAATCAACAATATAATTGACGCTAAAAGTACAGAGTTTGCAACGGGTGAAGATGGTGTTTCTAGGTTGACTATTTCTGTAAAATCTTCGTCTTCAACAGTATTGTTGTTGTCTTTAAGTTCTTGTTTTTCACTTTGTTGGGTTTCAGTTTCATGTTCTTTTTGCGCCTGAGCTATTTCGTAAATAGGATTATACTTGTTACAAGTTACACAGTTTTCAGTATCTTCCCAACACTCTTTGTGATAGATTTCCCAGCAAAAAGGACATTCAACCATATTTTCTTCATCGATTGGCTGATTACACTTTGCACATATAAGGTTTGCCATAAATATCTCACCTTTCTGTAAATAATTATAAAATTTACAAGAGATAAAGTCAATAAGAATATAAAAAGAAAAAAGGTGGGGAGCCCCCCACCCTTACATAAAATCATTCACTTTTAAGTTGTTTTACAACCTGATTTCCGTAAACTGCCGTGCCCGTTACAAGAACACCTTGCACAACGCTGTGAGGGCTTAACCCTAATATTGCTACTGTCCCCACAATGCCGAAAAACAGTAAAATCAGCGGTATGTATTTGTTGTTTATTTTCTCCGTATTCTTTACAATCATACCAATTATATTAAGCACCGGCACAAGCACAAGTGCATTTTCTACAATATATTCTACCATAACTACTCCTTAAAAAATATGACTTACAACTACGCCACAAATTGCACTGATTAATGCGATTATAACCTTATCCCACAACCAACTTGGTCGTTTTTTAAGTGTTTCTATACTCTCTTTCAGTTCGCCAAGAGTTACGAGCATACTATCAAGTTTTGTGACACTCTGGACTTGCGTAAGCGTTACATCATTGACTTTTTTGTATAATATTTGTATGTCGGATTCAACTTTGTCAAGACGATGATTCAACATTTCGTTTTCAAGCATTTTCTTTCCTCATATCGTCACGATGCACAAAGCCCGTTACATATTTGCCGATTGGCTTACGCTCTACATTTGCAAGAGAGTTTGTAACCCTGTATCTGCCCTCAAAGTATATGCCATCATAAATATAATAAGTACCGCTTAAATGGTTTTTCACAACATCACTCCAGGCAGATGAGTAAAGTTTTGCGTTTTTAAGCACTACTTTCTGCCCTGCTGTAAATCCGCGTTTTGGTGGTTTTGCTTCGATTGGCGCACCAAATCCGTTAAGTCCGTTATATTTCATAATTGCAGGGTAATTTTTGTATGACTCGTTCAAATCTACATTTGTTTCGATTCCGTTTACCTTGCCTTTTGATGTTTTCTGCCACATACCGTAGGTGCGCTGAAATGTAGGTTTTTCACTCCATTGTGCAAGCCAGATATCGTATTTTTTGAAAATCTCGTCTGTAAAATAATTGTCAAGCCAATGTTTGTTAGCATAAATGCAGACATAATAACCATAACTTTCCATCTTCTCACAAAAGGCTTTTGCAAGTTGTGACACTTTCTCTTTACCTAACGCAGCAACGCGATTTTCTTCCATATCATAGGCAATAGGGTATTCAAACTTCTTGCCTTTAATAATTGAATAGCAAAGTTCAGCCTCTTTAACTGCGTCTTCAACAGTTGTTGCGTAAGAGTAATGATAAGCGCCTACGGGGATACCCACTTTTTTAGCACCTTCGTAATTGGTGTTGAAGAACTTGTCTTTCTGCCCTTTTCCCCAACCGAAACTTGAACGAATCATAGCAAACTGGATTCCTGCATTTCTTACAAGACTCCAATTGATTTCGCCCTGCCATTTTGAAACATCTATACCTTTATAAACTGCCATAATATCAACTCCTCTATTCATTAACAATACTTGCAACATAAGAACTTATAGTTGCAAGTTCTTTTCTAATCTCTTCAATAACCTTTATGGTATCCTGATTATAAGTGCAATCAACAGTTGTATCTGTTTCTGTAAAAATGCTCATACTTGTTGCAAAAGGTGTAAGACCACTCACAACGCCATTTCCATCTGCAATTACAGAATAACTTTCACAAGGAGCCACAAAATCACTTGCAGTTTCACCGAATTCAAGCATTGGGTAAAATGCTGCATCTATAGTTGCACCATTAATAACAATAATCGCAATGGTACTACCTGTAACACTTGTATTTTCAATGACTTTTCCATTTCCATAGTCCTCATAATTAGCGGATGATGCATTTGCATTTCTGAGCCTTAAAAAATATGTTGTAGAAGAAGCACCATCAGGACTACCACTTAAAGTAACCGTGTGAACACCTGTTGAAAAAGTTCCACAAGAGAACAACGGAAAAGAAAAACTTTCTGTTGCTGTTCCTTTTACATATACAGAGCCATCATCATTGATAGTGAAGTTTACACCACTTTTTTCGTATGTCTGCCCAGCCTTATATCTGCCACCATAATATGCTTTATTATTAAATGGGATTAAGTTTTTACCTCTTAAATACACTGTTTCATTTGCAGTTGTTTTTATATCAAGAGTATGTGAAATTGGTGAAAAATCATCAATTACTATGGATTTGTCACTTACTGTATTTTTAACAGCATTTGCAAAGTTGTTATTTGCGTAATTAAAAGTTACCTCACCGGTATCACCTTTATCACCCTTATCGCCTTTAACCCCTGTGTCGCCCTTTTCGCCCTTGTCCCCTTTGAATGTACCAAGTCGGATTGCCTCAAGTAACGCATTTACTGAAAAATCATTGACTTTTGCAAGTGAGTTATCAGTGTCGGGAGAATAATCAAACTGCAAACAAAACTTGTGGGGTTTGATTACCTGAACAGTATTACCGTCACCATCAATTGATACAATGTTGAAATAGCACTCTACTCCTTTGAGAGAACTCATTGTTACGGGTATATTATATGTAACAGTTTTTGTCTCTGCATTAAGGTCAAGATATTCTGTTCTCACTTTTGTACCGAGAAGTGAACGGTACTCAAGATAATACCTGTAATCACCGATATATGCATTATCAATATTAAAAACGAGTTGTGTTGCGTTATGCTCCCACATTACACCAGCATTTTCAGTTGATGCTTCAGTTGATTCGGGTGATATATCAATAGAAATAATTTTTGTTTCCATCAAAAATCTCCTTTATAATAATTTTTCAAGTGGATTGCAGTTTCTTCAAGTTCTTTTTTGATTTCGTAAAATTTTTGTAAATCTGACTGAAGTTTTTTAACTGCATCCGTATCCCCCATTTTTTTAGCCTTGTTAAGTTGTGCTTTGCAGTTGTCAATAAACGACTGTTGCAACTTTGCATGTTTTTCATATTCTTTTCCTAACTCTTTAATTGACATTTTTTCTTTGCTCAAATTGTGTCTCCTTGATAAAGCTCATTAACTCGTTTGTTGATTTAGGTAGAGCGTCAGTGTCATAAATAAGAACATATTTAAGGTATGTCTGAAATTTATTCTTAATATGAGCAATAGTTCTGTAAACAGTAGAACGTGGCATATTGTATTTTTCTGAAATCTCCCCTAACGAATATTCACCACTCCAGTAATCTGTTGCAAGATTACGCTCATTTTCAGTTAACTCATTCTGCATAACTTTATTAACCACATTAAGCAGTCTTTTTTTCTTGTTATAAACAAGATATCGCACACCGTTGCAGATTGAATTTTTATCAACAATTTCAAGATTTTCGGTGAGATAAAAATATTCTTCTTTTGACATTTCTCTTATTTTTATGTCTTGTAACAAATAAAACTCCCCTTTCAAAAAAAATTAAAAGAACGCTATTGATTTTCAAAGCGTTCTTTTAATCGAACATTTGTTCGCCTTGCATTTATTATTGTAGCAGTAATCTTAGGAGTTGTCAAGTGTTAAACAAATTATAGTTTGTCTAACTGATATAAAAACAAAAAAGGACGGAAACCATCAAGATTTCCGTCTGTAGTATCAATTATGAAATTATGTAAAAGACTTATTCAGCATCTTCGCTCTTTTTTCTTGTAAGAACAAGTGCTGCGCCTGCTACAAGTGCTACTGCTGCAACAGAAATAACTGTTGTGTCACCTGTGTCAGAAACTAAATCGTCATCATCGCCATCAAGGTCAGCGTCAGCATCACCATCGCCCCAAGCGTCATCACCGTCGCCTGAGCCTTCGCCATCGCCTGTTGTGTCGTCACCATCGCCACTACCGAAAATCATATCACCGATTGAGCCGAGGATACCAAGGATAGTGTTAAGGAAGTCTGTATCGTCTGATGGTTCTTCGTCTTCAGGAAGAGTGCTTTCTTCGTCTCCGCCTTCACCTGCTGGTGGAAGAACATCATCAAGGTCAGGAAGAACAACGCCCATACTTGCAAGACCTGCTTCAATCTGTTCAGCAGCTGCAGCAAGTTTTTCTACATCAGTTGAGTTTTCAGCAAAAGCTGCCAAAACTACAGGAAGGTCTTCTACTGTATAAATGCCCTCGTCACCTTCGCCAACAATCAAGTCGTCAAGAATCATCTGAGCAACTGCTGCTGGGTCTGAATCTTCAGCATTAAGAAGTTCTGCATAATAAACACCGAGTTCTGCTGGGTCAGTTGGTTTAACTGTAAGGTCTTCGCCTTCTGCAAAAGCTGAGAAGCTCATAACAAAAACCATAGCCAATGCAAGAACTATTGAAAGAGTCTTTTTCATAATAATCATTATCCTTTCGCGTGAAAAATCGGGTATTACACCTCTATTCTTGTTCATTATAACCAACTTCTATGAAAAAGTCAACCATTTTCTTTCAAAAATTTGCGTTTGAAAAAAATTAAACAAAAATAAAAAGTGTTTGCATATTTTCTCACTAATTTTATGAAAATAAATTGAAAAAATAACTATTGGGAGGTGCGGAAAATGTTTTTTAATAGGAACAAACAAGATAAAGTCAAAAAAACAAAAGAAAAAATCAATAAAATAAGTGAAGAAATTTCAGAAATATGGAGTCCATATAACCCTGATGGTCAGTTTGATACAAATGGAAGTTACACAGGCAACCCTGATGGCTTTGATGTCCCCGTGCAAGACGCAGATGATTTATAATTCGAAATGCGTAATTATTATATACTATTATATATAAATTTTGCAAAAACTATTGATTTTTGAAAAACAATATGGTATTATTCGTTATGGTAGGAATATCCGTATTGACAGAGAGTGGGGCGACCCGCTCTCTTGAATTTATAAGGAACTTTTACTTCAAACGACAATTTAATATTTACAGGAGGTTTTTATGAAAAAAAACACTGCCTCAGTGGTTTGGGATATTGCCAAGCCAATCGCAGACGAATTAGGTCTTATTCTTTGGGACGTTAAATTCGTTAAAGAAGGTGCCCGTTGGTATCTTCGAATTACTATTGACAAAGAAAACGGTGTAAGTATTGACGATTGTGTTGATATGCACCATGCCATTGACGGTCCGTTAGATGAAGCTGACCCTATTGAACAAGC
>CALBKQ010000014.1 GCA_937895645.1 uncultured Clostridia bacterium | reverse complement strand
TTTGACAGAAGAAGAAATAAATAATCTTCCTATCGACCCTGCAGATATGGAAGCATTGCTTCAGTCTGAAGGTATCACGATTGATGACCCAGTAAAAATATACCTCCATGAGATAGGTCGAGTACCTCTTCTTACAACAGAAATGGAAGCTGAAATAGCAGAGAGAATTTCAAACGGAGATCAGGAAGCAAAGAAGATCCTTAACGAAGCAAACCTTCGTCTAGTTGTAAGCATTGCAAAGAGATACGTGGGCAGAGGTATGCAGTTCCTTGATCTTATTCAGGAAGGCAATCTGGGTCTTATCAAGGCTGTTGATAAGTTTGATTACACCAAGGGCTTCAAGTTCTCAACCTATGCAACGTGGTGGATCAGACAGGCTATCACAAGAGCTATTGCTGACCAGGCAAGAACAATCAGAATTCCTGTTCATATGGTTGAAACAATCAATAAAGTTAAAAAGACAAGTAGTCAGTTGCTTCACAAAAACGGTCATGACCCATCAGCAGAAGAAATTGCACAAGAACTTGATATGGCACCTGATAAGGTTCGTGAAATCCTTCGTCTTGCACAGGAACCTGTTTCTCTTGAAACACCAATCGGTGAAGAAGAAGATAGCCACTTAGGTGACTTTATTCCTGACGATGAAGCACTTTCGCCTGCAGATGCAGCGTCAATCTCACTTCTTAAGGAACAACTTGCAGAAGTACTTAAAACTCTTACACCTCGTGAAGAAAAAGTTCTCTCACTTCGTTATGGTCTTGAAGATGGTCACCCAAGAACTCTTGAAGAAGTTGGTAAAGAGTTCAATGTTACTCGTGAGCGTATTCGTCAGATTGAAGCAAAAGCACTTCGCAAACTCCGTCACCCAAGTCGTAGCAAAAAACTCCGCGACTTCCTTGATTGATAGAAAAACTAAAGGACTGCAATGCAGTCCTTTTTCTTTATAATTTTCCTTTATTATTAATGTATTCTTTCGGCGTAATTCCATATTTTTTCTTGAAACAAGAAATGAAATAACTTTCAGAGCAAAAACCCAATGCATACGCTGTGTCGCTAATACTCAAACCTCTGTCAAGTAATTGCTTTGATGAACTTAAACGCTTTTTCATTATGTATTCAGTTATATTCATTCCTGTTGTCTTCTTAAATAATTGCGATAAATAATCTTTTGAAAGTCCGCTAATTTCCGCAAGTTCGTCAAGTGTAATCTTTGAATGTAAATTCAAATCAATAAATGATACGCATTTTCTGATAGGTGAGGGGTAGTTGTACTGTGTTTTAATTGCCTTGATTTTATTTGTAATGTTAAAACTTGCCTTTATAAGATAATCAACAATTTCAGCTTCATTATTTATCATATCAATATCGCGAATATAACTGTCACTCAAATTGTATGCTTCCATTTCAGGCAGACCACCTTGTATTGCATATCGCGTTGCAATAGTAATACAAGTTACCGCCCAATATTTCATTTGCCTTAAACTATTTTCGGATAGTTTGCCTGCAACAATACCACTATTCATTAATTCTTCAAGGCAACTTCCAAGTCTTTCTGTATCACCGTGCATTATACAAGAAAAGAACAGTATTTCAGTTTCGTATGAGGTGTGGGATTTCTTGTTTTCTCGTTCCCAAAACTCCATATTCTCTTTTTCATCTGGTAAAATTTCAATGCTTTTCAAATATTCCTTCATTTCAACCACCCATAATAAGAATATCATTTAGTTTGATGTAATTACAACATTTTTCCTATATTTATATCAAAATCTTGTGATTTTATAAAAAAGCATTGACATTTGAATGATTATTCAACTATAATAACAGTTGAATGAATATTCAACCGAAAGGAAAATATATAATGTCAAAGAATGAGTTTATATGCGACTGTAATATGGTGCATAAAGATATGGTAGCAGACACTCTCTCCAAAATGCCTGATACCACAATACTTCAAAATCTTGCCGATTTCTTCAAAATTATGGGTGACGCTACTCGTTGCAAATTGCTTTTTGCTCTTTTACAAAATGAAATGTGTGTGTGCGATTTGGCAAATGTGTTGTCAATGACAAAATCTTCAATATCTCATCAGTTAAGTAAAATGAAAGATATAGGACTTGTAAAATGTCGTAAATCAGGCAAAACAGTTTATTATTCTTTAGATGATGAGCATATTTCTGAAATTTTTGAAGTAGGAATTGAACATATCAATCATAAGCAGGTGAAAAAATGAAAATAGAAAAGAATATCTTAATCGCATTTATACTCAACTTGTCATTTTCAATATTTGAAATAATAGGCGGATTTTTCACAGGTAGCGTTGCTATCATTTCTGACGCTGTTCACGATTTAGGCGATGCCGCAAGTATAGGTATTTCATATTTTCTTGAAAAGAAAAGTAAAAAACAACCCGATAATACTTACACTTACGGTTATGCAAGATTTTCAGTAATGGGCAGCGTAATTACAACACTCATCTTGCTTTTCGGCTCAGTAATGGTTATTTACAATGCAGTTTTAAGAATAATCAATCCTGTCGAAATCAACTATAACGGTATGATTATATTTGCAGTTGTAGGCGCACTTGTAAACTTCCTTGCAGCATACTTTACAAAAGACGGCGACTCCCTTAACCAAAAGGCAGTAAATCTTCATATGCTTGAAGATGTTTTAGGCTGGCTTGTAGTTCTTGTCGGAGCAATCATAATGAGATTTACCGATATAAGAATTATCGACCCGCTTATGTCTATGGGTGTTGCTATATTCATATTTGTAAATGCACTTAAAAACCTTAAAGAAGTTCTTGACTTGTTTCTTGAAAAAATACCACATAATATTAGTATAGAAGAAATTAAAAATCATATTAAAGAAATTGATGGTGTGGTTGATGTGCATCATATTCATATCTGGAGTATGGACGGTTACCTAAACTATGCTACAATGCATATAGTAGCAAACCAAAACTCTCACGAAATTAAAGATAAAATTCGTGAGGAGTTAAAAGAGCACGGAATAGGCCACGCAACTCTCGAAATCGAAAGCCCAACTGACCATTGCCACGAAGAACATTGTCATATAGAAGAAAATCACCATTCAGGACATCACCACCATCACCACCATCATCATCACTAAAACTCAATATGCGTAGTGGCAGGCTTCCATGCCTGTATACGCTCCCTCCGTGAGGGAGCTGTCAACGAAGTTGACTGAGGGAGGGGCGATGGGAGATAAATTGACAACCAAACCCAATTATGCTACACTGAACTTGTAAAGGAGGTTGGAAAATGAAAAAATCTCACAAAACAATTATTGCATTATTATCGATTGCCTTAATTGTTTCAATTTTAATGTTCAGTTATCGTTATGGTGTAATAGCAAAAGCAAAAACAGGCTATCTGGTTTATGCTGATAACACTATCAATGTTATAGATTTGAAGAATACAACAAAAACAAAATATAGTGTTGATGGCTATTATGATTTTAGTCTTATAGGTGAATACTACGGTGGAGATTTCTGTTGTATTGCAATCAACAACGAAACAACAGAACAAGAAATCCTTCTTTTCAAAAATGGCACAGTTGAAAAATCTTATTCTGTATCAGAGAAGATAATCTCTATATCTGCTTATAATGATAAAGTATATTATCTTGCGGAAGAAAACAGAAATAAAGGAAGTCTTAATTGTATATATAAAGATGAAACTGAATTAATTGCAAATGATGTTGAAGAATTTGCAATAAACAGTATTGGCGAAATTGTTTATATAATAGAAAAGCCTGATAATAACAATCAATCATCTATGGAAAATGATTCAAATGATGAGTTGTACTATCTTGCAAATGGGAAGTCTATAAAGCTTGGTGAAGCATATAGTGCTTTATGGCTTAATGATAATGAGTTGTTGGTGGATGCCGAAAAGGTTGAAAAAACTTATAGAGATAATGGTGATTTATTAAGCACAACGCATATACCGGAAGATTATATAGTAAATGTAAAAAGTAATAAATGGATATATTCAGAAGATTTTATCGAAGTTCCTTTTATCGTAGATATTTCATCCGACAATAATAAGGCAATAACATTTATAACTAATGAAGGCTTTGATACACCATATTATGGTATTTATCATATAGAAAAAGATATTTTTATGAAAAAAGCAATTTATGATGGTGTAAACAACGAAGATGTGTTCGAAGAAATGGGTTCAAACACTCTTTGGCTGAATGAAAACCCAATGGAATAATAGCATGGGACGATATTTAATCGTCCCTGATTTTTTTGCAATTTTTTAACAAATAAATATTAAATTTAACATTAAGTTTTACAAGAATTAAATCAACTTGTCAAATTGCACATAAAAATCACCAAAAATAGCACAATTTTATTGATTAAAAATACCAAATACGAAACACGCGGATTAGTTTACAAAAACACTCGAAAAATTTGAAAAAAGTTGTTGACTTTTGTCTTGCGTTTTGTTAATATATACGAGCGCCAAGAACAGAGGGCGAAACAAACCAAGTTCTGAAGCGTAAAACTGAACCTTGAAAATTAAACAACGACGAGATGATAAAAAGGAACCCTGTAGTTT
>CALBKQ010000013.1 GCA_937895645.1 uncultured Clostridia bacterium | reverse complement strand
TAAAATATTTTTGTTAGTAATAACTGTGTCTTGTCCAATGTTCAAATACATCAATCCACCACTTTTCCGTTTTCTACCTTAAATACCTTACCTGCGTGAAGACGAGAAACTGTCTCTTTTTCACAGCAAGTTATAAATACCTGTTTATCTGTCATTTTATTAAGAATGTAATTTTGTCGTGTACTATCAAGTTCACTCATTACATCATCAAGTAAGATTATAGGGTGTTCACCTTTCAAATCTTTAATAATTTTTGCCTCACCAAGTTTTAATGCCAAAGATGCACTTCTTTGTTGACCTTGTGAACCGAATTTTCGTGCAGAAATATTATTTATTAAAATCTCAATATCATCACGGTGAGGACCACTTGTTGTATTTTTAAGATACAAATCATTTGGTCTGTTTTTCACCATATTATTAAAATAAATTTTTGCAATATCCTGTTTTTCTTCACTTTCATAACGAACATTACTTAAATATTTAATTTGTAATTCTTCTTTTTCCCCGGAAATACCGTGATAAATGTCAGTTGCTTTTACCTGAAGTTTTTTTATGTAATCAATTCTGTCACAAATAACATCAGCACCGGCAAAAGCTATTTTTTCATCCCATACATCAAGTGTATCAAGTAATGATGGATTTTCACCTGCATTTTTAAGTAATGCATTTTTTTGCTGAATCAAATGATTAAAATACATAAGCTTTTTAGCATACATATTGTCAATCTGACTAATTGCAGTATCAATAAACTTACGTCTGTTCAACGGTCCGTCTTTAATAAGTGACAAATGAATAGGTGAAAAAACAACTGCATAATATTTGCCTATCAATTCACGAGGTGATGAAAGATTTATTCCGTTAAGAGCAGCAGTTCTTTTTTTATCAATAAAAATTGATGCGTTATTTTCACGAAGCTCTGTTGTAAAACTCATTGAAATTTTTGAATTTTCACTATTGAACTGAACAAGTTCAATATCTTTAGAGTTTCTGAAACTTTTACAACCCGTAAAAAGCCAGATTGCCTCTAAAAGATTTGTTTTACCTTGTCCATTTTGTCCATAAATAACATTTATTTCGTTATGAGGAAAAATCCCCATAAAATCAATATTACGAAAATTTTCAATTTTTATTTCGTTAATATACATCAGTTTACCTCGTAAACAACTCTGTCAAACTCAACGGTGTCACCTGCACGGATTTTTTTACCACGTGCTGTACAGATTTCACCGTTTACTTTAACTTCACTTTCTTGTATAACTATTTTTGCATGACCACCTGTCATAACTGCATTACATAATTTCAAAAGTGAATCAAGTCTTATAAAATCACTGTCAATACTTATTTGTTTATGTTCTTTTTTTGCAATATGTGCAGTAATTTTTTTCATTTTAGTTCATCCTTACAGGAAGTACCATAAATAAGAAGTTTCTCTCATAAATAAGTGAACCATCATCTTCTGGTACAATAATAATAGGTGAAGTTGCACCGTTAAGTCTTAATGTAATTTCATCAATATCACAAACCTTAAGTGCATCAAGTAAATATTTATTATTAAAACCGATTTCTACTCTTTCACCCTGAATATCAGCAAGAATTCTATCGTTTGCAGTACCAAGAGCAGTTGTACTTGAAATTCTTATAGACTCATTATCAAAAATACATCTTACAAAACTCTTTATTCTTTCAGTAATAATTAAAGATGTTCTTTCAATACCACTTATAAATTTTCTTGTATTAACTTTAACTTCAGTTTTTGCAGTTGTAGGAATAGCACTCTTATAACTTAAAAACTCACCTTCAAGAAGACGAGAAACAATTACATATTTACCACATTCAAACATAATATGACGAGAAGCTACAACCATAGCAACAGTATCTTCACCATCACCTGCAAGTTTTACAACTTCGTTAAGAGTTTTCTTTGGAATAATGAAGATTTTTTCGTCACCTTCATAATCAATTTTTTCGTTTCTAATAGCAAGTTTGTAACCGTCAACAGCAACAAGACGAATATTACCTTTTGTTACTTCAAAACGAACACCAGTATGTACCATCTTTGCACCATTTTCAGCAGTTGCAAAAATAGTTTTTCTTACCATATCTTTTAATGTTTCACCATTAACTACAATTGGAAAACCACCTGATACTGATGGAAGTTCAGGATAATCTGCTTCAGAAAAACCTGTAATTGAAAATTCAGAATCACCGCTCTTAATTTTACAGATAAGTCTTTCATCACTTTCAATAGAAACAAGTTCATCAGGAACATTTCTTAAAATATCACAAAGAATTTTAGCATTGAGAATAATACTACCTATCTGTTCAACTCTGCCTTCAACTGCGGTAATAATACCCATTTCAAGGTCATAACCTGTAAGCATAATTCTGTCATTTTCAGCTTTAATTAAAATACCTTCGATTGTAGGAAGATTTGTTGATTTTGTAGATGTTGCTCTTTGTACATTAATACAAGCCTCACTGAGAATTTGTGAAGAACAAATAAATTTCATAAACATTCTCCTTTTTTAGAAAATAAAAATAATAAAAGTATAATATTAGTAGTAGAGTCGGTCTAAACTGTCGAAAACTTTGTTTTTATATTATTTTTCAAGGCTTAAACCATATTTTTTCAGTTTTGAAAAAGTTTTGAAACATAGTTCAAATAAATGATAAAAATTAACTTGTCTAAAACTTATTTGTTGAAAAGTTAAAAATTGTTGAAATCTTAGTTATTTTTAATCATTTATATTTTTGATAATTTCATTGATAAGATTTTTATATTTTGAATCAGAACTCATCTTTTGTTGAACATTTTTAAGAGAACTGTTAACAGTAGAATGGTTTCTGCCAAAAACTTTACCTACTTCGTCTTGTGAAAGCCCTGTAATTTCTCTTATTATATACATTGCAGCTTGTCTTGCACTGTTAATGTTAGCGTCACGGCGTTCACTCTTAATTTGTTCAGATGTAACACCAAATGTAAATGAAACTTTTTCAATAATATTTTCAATTACAACACTTACTGGTTGACTTGTTATAAGAATATCTTTTAATATATCTTTTGCAATATCAACAGTAGGTATTACATTGTTAAATGAACAGTAAGCATAAATATTTTTAACTGCGGAGCCCATCTGACGAACATTGCTTTTAATATTTTCTGCAATAAATGAACAAACGTCATCAGGTAATTCAAATCTTAAATAATTTGCTTTATCTTTAATAATTGCGATTCTTGTTTCAAAATCAGGTGGTTGAATATCACAAAGAAGACCACTTTCAAAACGTGTTTTAAGTCTATCTTCAATTTTTGGAATTGAACTTGGTGGTTTATCAGATGTAAGAACAATCTGTTTTCCTGCTTTAATTAAAGTATCAAAAGTGTGGAAAATTTCTTCTTCAGTCTGAGTTTTACCTGCAATCATCTGAATATCATCAATAAGTAAAGCATCACAAGTTCTGTACTTATTATGAAAATCGTATGTAGTTTTTGTTTGAATAGCAAATGTCAAGTCATTTGTTATATCTTCACTTGTTGTAAAAACAATATTTGCATCAGGATTATTGTTTTTTAATTTTTCAATAATAGCATTAAGAAGATGAGTTTTACCAAGTCCTGAATTACCATAAATAAAAAGTGGGTTAAATACTGAACCTGGAGTTTCAGCAACTCTCATTGATGCAGTATAAGCAAATTTATTTGACGGACCAACAACAAAGTTATTAAATGTGAGTTTTGCATTTTCAAGACCTTGTGAAGAATTATTATTTTTTTCGTTTTGTTCATTATTTTCTTTTGGAACATTTTCAAAAGGAATAAGTTCAAGTTCAACATTAAATCCCATAACATTATAAAATGCGTCTTCGATAAGGGACTTATATTTTGACATTATCAAATCAATTTTGAAACCGGGTGCAGAAATAATAACTCTATCAGGTTCAATTTTAATAAGTTGCAGTGGTTCAATCCATATATTGAAAGCGATAGAATTCATATTTTCACGACAATAAGAGAGTACTGCTTCCCAGAATTCATTATAAGAATTCAATTTCATCATCCTTTCATAAAAATTATGTAAAAATAGAAAAATGCTTTATTTTCAATAAAAACTGCCCTATTTTGCGTTTTATAGTTTTTAGCGTGTAGGACGCTACTTTCATATATAATCAATTTTAGCACACTTTTTCAAGGATTTCAATGTATTTTATATGAAAAAATAAATAAATATATATAGTATATATAATATATAATAGTGCATTTTTTCAAAAATAAAAAAATGTAAAAATATTTTTTTGAACATTTTTCGACTAAAAACACAATATATTGTTGAAAACTTTTTTGTTTTTCAAAAAACTATGTATATATTGAAAAAACACATAAAAATTTTTAAGATTGACAATTTGACAAAAATTTAATATAATGTCTATCCGCAGATATTTTTACAATGTGTGACTAAATAATGAAACGGAGGAGTAAAAATGAAAAGAACTTATCAGCCAAAAAAGCGTCATCGTAAGATGGAACACGGCTTCCGTAAGAGAATGTCTGACAGAAACGGCAGAAAGGTACTTGCCCGTAGAAGAGCAAAGGGCAGAAAGCAGTTGACATACTAATTTTGTCAATTGGGTAAAAAAATTGAAACGTACAGTAACAATTAAAAGTAACTGTGATTTCCGTAGAACTTACGGCAAAGGAAAATCATTTCAGGCTCCTGCACTGGTTTCTTATGTATTAAAAAACCGTGCGGGAATTTGTCGTGTAGGAATAACTACATCAAAAAAGATTGGTAATGCAGTTGAGCGAAACCGTGCAAGACGTGTTATTCGTGTGGCTTACAATAATCTTGAAAGTAAAATTCAAGGAAATTATGATATTGTTTTTGTGGCGAGGTCAAAAACAAAGTACATAAAAAGTACTGATTTGACTAACATAATGTATTCGCAATTAAAACAAGCAGGTGTTATTGATGAAACAACTGATAATTAAAATAATCAGATTTTATCAAAGAAAAATATCACCACTTTTTCCTGCACGCTGTCGTTATTACCCAACCTGCTCACAATATGCTGTAGAAGCAGTAGAAAGATTTGGAGTTTTCAAAGGCTCTCTACTGGCTCTGTCAAGACTGTTACGGTGTAACATTCTTTTTCCGGGAGGGTATGACCCTGTACCCGAGAAAAAACAAAAAAAATGAGTTCCTTAAAAATTGGAGGACAAAATGGATTTTATCAGAGAAGTATTTTCAATCCCATTCGGTTATCTCATAGGATTTTTCTATGAACTCAGTGATAACTACATTTTATCTTTGTTGCTAATGACACTTTGCGTTAAGCTTGTATTACTTCCGTCCTCGATAAAGCAACAAAAGGGTATGGTTAAGACCCAGAGAATGCAACCAAAAATCAAAAGAATAAGAGAAAAATACGCAGGTAATCAGCAAAAAATGAACGAAGCGATGAATGAACTTTATGCAAAAGAAGGTTATTCATCAATGACCGGCGGTTGTTCAGGTATGCTTATTCAGTTACCTGTTATGATGGGCGTTTATTTTGTAAACTACAAAATATTGTCTTATGTGCTTAATATTAAAGGAACAGCACTTGAAGCAATTAAATCTGCTGCAAGACTTTTACCTGAATACAAAGAACTTGTAACAAATGCAAAAGGTAACACAAGTAATGCAGAATACAGAATTGAACTTTTAGCTATTGAACATTTTGATAAACTTGACTTGTCAAATGTTCCTGCTGAAGTAGTATCAAAAATTGATAATTTTGTTGAAAACTTTACTCTTTTTGGAGTTGACCTTTCAAGAACACCTTCAACAGATATGGGTTGGGATTTATTGTGGCTCATTCCTATTCTTACAGGTGTAACATCACTTATGATGGGTCTTTATACATGGTTAAGACAGAAAAAGACAAATCCTGAAATGGCAAAAAATCCAAGTATGGGTTGTATGTCACTTATGACACCTGCAATGAGTATTTATTTCTCATTCTTATTCCCTGCAAGTGTTGGTGTTTATATCATTCTTTCAAGCGTGCTCTCATTTATTCAGATGCTTATTATGAACAAGGTATTCTCACCTAAAAAAGTACTTGCAAAAACAATGGTTGAAGAAACAATCAACCGCAGAGCGAGAGAAAAAATATTCAAAAATGTTGCAGAAACATTGAATGAAGACGATAATAACTGAGGTGTAAATAATGATTAAAGAGGCAATCGGAACCGGTAATACGGTTGACGAGGCAAAAGCCGCTGCTATGCTTGAACTCGGCATCAGTGACTTTGATGATTTCAATGTAGAAGTTATTCAGACACCTACAAAGAAAATCCTCGGTCTTTTCGGAGGTAATCCTGCAAAAGTTAAAGTTATAACAGAAGTTGCAGACCCAAAACCTGAAAAGAAACAGAATAAACCAAACAATAAGAAAAACGATAAAAAACCTGTAAAAAAGGTTGAAAATAAAAAAGAAGAAAAGGTAGCACCAAAGGTTGAACCAAAAGTGGAAGCTCCTGAACTTCCTTTAGAAGAAACAAATCTTTACAAAGAAACTGCAGATTATATTAAGTCTATTGTTATGGGACTTGGTATGAGCGAGTGCGAAATCAAAGAAATGTCTAATGAAGAAGAGATTTACTTTGAACTTGACTGTGGTGACGATTACGGTATTATTATCGGTAAACGTGGTGAAACACTTGATGCTATCCAATATCTTGCAAGAATGATGGCAAACAAGGGCAACCAGAGTTATAAGAGAGTAGCTATCAATGTTGGTAACTACCGTGCAAAGCGTGAAGAAACTCTTCAGATTCTTGCAAGAAAAACTGCTATGAGAGCAGTTCGTCAAGGCAGAAATATTTCACTTGAACCAATGAATCCTTATGAGAGAAGAATCATCCACACAGCTGTTCAGGATGTAGAGGGTGCAATATCTCATTCAGTAGGTTCAGACCTTGACAGACGCGTTGTTATTTCACCTGTTGAAGGTGCAAGAAATAACGGTGGCCGTAGCAGAAACAACAGAAATGGTGGCAGACGCGAGAGAAAAGAAGCTTATAAGCCAGAAATTTCTCCGGACAGAGCACCAAAAAGTGATATTGACGGAGCTCACACTTACGGTAAAGTAGAAATCCGTTCAACTACTTCAACTACAGAAGAATAATTGATAATCGGCGGTGGTAGGAATACTTATCGCCGATTTTTTTCAAGGAATTGATATTATGGAATATTTTGCAAAAGAATATGATATAGCAGTTATTGGTGCCGGTCATGCAGGAATTGAAGCGGCACTTGCATCTGCGCGTCTTGGTGCGTCAACCATCATTTTTACAATTAATATGGACTGGGTGGGCAATCTTCCTTGTAACCCATCAATCGGTGGTACTTCAAAAGGTCATCTTGTCCGTGAAATTGATGCACTTGGCGGTGAAATGGGTAAAGCTGCTGATAAAAATTCCATACAAACAAGAATGCTTAATCGTGGCAAAGGTCCTGCAGTACATTCTTTACGTGCACAGATTGACCGTCGCGATTACGCAAAATATATGAAACATACTCTTGAAAAACAAGAAAATCTCGATATGAAACAGGCAGAAATCGTCGACCTTTATAAAAAGGATGGGATTTTCTATCTTAAAACAAATCTGGAGGCAATCTATACAGCAAAAGCAGTAGTAATTGCAACAGGAACATTTTTAGGTGGCCGTATTTATATTGGTGATGTTTCTTTTGAAAGTGGCCCTGACGGAATGTTCCCTGCAACTCGTCTTTCACAGGCACTTTATAAAATGAATATTCCACTTCGCAGATTCAAAACAGGTACTCCGTCAAGAGTTAATAGACGCAGTGTTGATTTTTCTCAACTTGAAGTGCAAGAGGGTGATGAACAAGTTGTACCATTTTCCTATGAAACTGAAATCTTGCCTGAGAATAAAGAAGTTTGCCATATTACATATACAAACGAAGAAACAAAGCGTATTATACTTGAAAATATTCACCGCTCCCCTCTCTATTCAGGCAAAATCGAGGGTGTAGGCCCAAGATATTGTCCAAGTATTGAAGATAAAATTGTTCGTTTTGAAGAAAAAGAAAGACATCAACTTTTTATTGAGCCTTGTGGTCTTGATACAGAAGAGTTGTATCTTCAAGGTATGTCATCTTCACTTCCCGAAGATGTTCAACTTAAATTTTTGCGTAGCATTAAGGGTCTTGAAAATGTTGAGGTTATGAGAACTGCTTATGCTATTGAGTATGATTGTGTTGACCCATTGGCACTTAAAGCATCTCTTGAGTTTAATGATATAGACGGATTATTTGGCGCAGGTCAGTTCAATGGTTCATCAGGTTATGAAGAAGCTGCTGCACAAGGTCTTATTGCAGGTGTTAATGCAGTTCGTAAAATTCAGGGCAAAGAACCATTTATACTTGACCGTGCAAGTTCATATATAGGTACTCTTATTGATGACCTTGTTACAAAGGGCTGTTCTGACCCTTACAGAATGATGACATCCCGTAGTGAATACAGACTTTTACTTCGTCAGGACAATGCTGATATTCGTCTTACAGAATACGGTTATGAAATCGGACTTATAAGTGAAGAAAGATATAACAAGTTTAAGAAAAAGCTTGAACTCATAGAACAAGAGCGTGAAAGGGTTGAAAGTGTAACTATTGCCCCCTCCCCAGAAATTAATGAGGTGTTTGTTTCACGTGAAACAGCCCCAATGAAAACAGGTATTCGTTTGGCGGAACTTATTAAACGTCCGCAACTTGACTATGAATGTCTTACACCATTCGACAAAACACGACCAGAATTACCAAAAGATGTTTTTGAGCAAGTTGAAATTGATTTGAAATATGAGGGTTACATTAAGCGTCAACAAGCAAAGGTTGACGAAATGAGAAGACTTGAAGTCAAAAAAATACCTGCCGACATTGATTATGATGATGTTTATTCACTTCGTCTTGAAGCAAGGGAAAAACTTAAAAAGGTGCGTCCTGAAAGTGTAGGTCAGGCATCACGAATCAGTGGTGTTTCACCATCAGATATTTCAGTATTGCTTATTCATTTAAGTAAAAACGAAAGAAAATAGGTTTTAATATGTTAAATAAAGATTTATTTTATTCTACAATAAAAAATTTTGATGTTTTAGTTGATGAAGATGCTTTTAATCGTCTTGAAAAATTTGCAGAAATGCTTATTGAAACAAATAAAAGTTTTAATCTTACTGCAATTAAAGAGCCTGATGACGTAACAGTAAAGCACTTTGCTGATTGTCTTGCAATTTTCAAATATGTTGACATTCCAGAAAAAGCAAAGATTATTGATGTTGGCACAGGTGCAGGCTTTCCAGGATTAGTGCTTAAACTTACCCGTCCTGATATTCAAATGACTTTTCTTGACAGTACAAAGAAGAAATTAGGCTTTATTGAAAATGTACTTAATGAGTGTGGGGTACAGGGTGAAATCTTACACATGAGAGCAGAAGAAGCAGCACAACTCCAAAAATATCGTGAACAGTTTGATTTTTCCACTGCCCGTGCTGTTGCAGCACTGCCTGTTTTATCTGAATATTGTTTGCCATTTGTAAAATTAGAAGGAAGTTTTATTTCATATAAATCGGAAAAATTATCAGAAGAATTAGAAAGTGCTAAAACTAATATTGAAGTTGATCAAATTATAGATAAAGCCAAAGCTTTAGTAAATGCACTTCCAACTCGTGAAGAAGAATTCGCATCATATCGAAATGAATTATATTCAGATGTTGTAACATATGCATCAGCTAATTCATATTCAAAAGATAATCAAAGCATAATAGA
>CALBKQ010000012.1 GCA_937895645.1 uncultured Clostridia bacterium | reverse complement strand
GGCCCAATGTTCCAGTCATGTACCGTACCGCTGGAATTTACTGTCTGGCGATTGAAGTCATCTCCAATCGTAGTTGTTGTCTGCCCTGTCTGGGGATCATATTCCATCGTATAGATACTATCGCCCATATATTCAAACAGCTTTTTCAGATAGTGAAATTATTTGTCTTGCAAAAGAGCAGGACTATGAGTCTTTTTACGATATTGAAATCAATATGCGTAAACAAATGGTTTATCCGCCATTTTGTGATTTGTGCGTAATTGGTTTTTCAAGTAAAAAAGATTATTCAGTCAATGTTTCTGCTAATGAGTTCTTAAATGCACTTAAAAAGATACACACTGAACAGTATCCTGACCTTAAAATCATTGTTTTAGGACCTGTTGCACCAAGAGTTTCAAAAGTTGGTGGCAAATACAGAAACAGAATAATTATAAAATGTAGAAATGACAAAAGATTTCGCCAAATGATTAGCAATTTGTTAAAAGATTTTGATAAAAATAAGAACAATGTAAATGTTTATATTGATATAAATCCAGAAAGTTTAATGTAGGAGAAGAAAAAATGGCTATTAGAAATATAAGAACTGAAGAAGACCCGATTTTAAGAAAAAAAAGTCGAGTAGTTGAAAATTTTGATGACAGACTTTTTGAACTTCTTGATGATATGGCTGAAACTATGTATGCTGCTGATGGTGTTGGACTTGCTGCAGTACAGGTTGGTGTTTTGAGACGTGTTGTTGTAATTGATATCGGTGAAGGTTTAATGGAACTTATCAATCCTGAAATTATTGAGGTTGATGGTATTCAATGTGATGTTGAAGGTTGTCTTTCATTGCCAGGAAAACAGGCTTATACAATGCGTCCTATGACGGTTAAAGTTAAAGCACAGAATCGTGATGGTAATTGGTGTATGTATAAAGGTAGTGGGTTGAAAGCAAAAGCATTCTGCCACGAAATTGACCATCTTGACGGTATCTTATATGTAGATAAAATTGCAAAACAAGAAGAAATCGACAAATATGCCCAGAAAAGTGAGTGATAAATAATGCGTATTATTTTTATGGGAACACCTGAATTTTCTGTTCCTTGTCTAGAAGCACTGATAAACAGTAACAATGAAGTTGTTGGCGTGTTTACTCAGCCTGATAAACCAAAAGGTAGAGGCTATGAAATGACACCACCACCTATAAAGGTATGTGCGCTTGAAAATGACATTCCTGTATTTCAACCTGTTTCAATGAGAAACGGTGAAGCACTTGAAACAATTAACTCATTAAATGCAGATTTAATAATTGTTGTTGCTTTCGGTAAAATTTTACCTAAAGAAATTCTTGAAAGCGTAAAATATGGTTGTATCAACATTCACGCATCACTATTGCCAAAACTTCGTGGTGCTGCTCCAATCCAGTGGAGTATTATCAATGGTGAGACCGAAACAGGCGTAACATCAATGCAGATGGATGTAGGTCTTGATACAGGCGATATGCTTATTAAAAAAAGCATTCCTATTACCGAAAATATGAATGCAGGTGAACTTCATGACGCATTGTCTGTAATGGGCGCAGAAGTATTGATTGAAACAATCAATAATATTGATAATCTTACCCCTGAAAAGCAGATTGATGAACTTTCAAATTATGCACCAATGCTATCAAAAGACCTTTGTCCTGTTGATTTTTCAAAATCTGCAAAAGAAGTTCACAATAAAATCCGTGGATTATCACCTTGGCCTGTTGCTACAACAAAAATTGACGGCAAAAACTATAAAATCCATAAATCCCAGATATTGACTGACTCTTTTAAGGGTGATTGTGGCGAAGTTGTAGATAATAATAACAGACTTGTTGTTATGTGTGGCGATGGTGAGTGTATTGAAATTCTTGAAATTCAGGCAGATGGTAAGCGTAAAACTGATACAGCAAGTTTTTTAAGAGGACGAAAAATTGAAAAAGGAACAATAATCGGAGGTTAATATGAATTATTTCTCGTATTATTATCTTTCAAATTACTATTACTTTATATTGGTTGTACCTGTTGTTATTTTGTCAATTATTGCATCTGCAAGAGTAAACTCATCATTCAAGAAATACTCCCAGGTGTTTTCCTCACGCAATCTAACAGGTGCACAAGCGGCTTTTGAAGTGCTAAGACATTATGGTATTACAAATGTTCAGGTCGAAAGAGTGACTGGTAATCTTACCGACCACTATGACCCACGCACAAATGTAATAAGATTATCTGACAGCGTATATAACTCTACATCTGTTGCGGCAATCGGAGTTGCTTGTCACGAGGCGGGTCATGCAGCACAGTATGCGCAAAGTTATGCCCCTATAAAAATCAGAAATTTAGTTCTACCTGTTGCAAATCTTGGCTCACGAGCAGGAATACCTCTTGCAATTATAGGATTTTTCCTTAATTTTGAAGTTCTTGCCATTGCAGGTATTGTGTTTTTCTCATTCGCAGTACTTTTTCAGTTAATAACTTTTCCTGTTGAATTTAATGCAAGTAAAAGAGCTTTAGAAGTGATAACTGATGCCGATATTTTAAGTGAAAATGAAAAAGTTGGTGCTAAAAAAGTGCTTACAGCAGCTGCTATGACTTATGTCGCAGCCCTTGCAGTTAGTATTGCAAACTTATTAAGAGTATTATTGATGTTTAATCGAAGAAGAAAGTAATTTATGGATGACAGATTTTTAGCATATAAAGTTTTAAGTAAAATTGAACGTGATAAAGCTTATTCAAATATAGCAGTTGATGCAGTTCTTAACCAAAATGAAGTATCATCTGCACCTTTTGTGTGCGCGTTAGTGTATGGTGTAATTGAGCGTAAAATTACATTGGATTATTTTTTATCACAATTACTTACACAACCAATTAAAAAACTTAATCCTCAAGTGCTCACAATTCTACGTATGGGTGTTTATCAGATAAAATACATGGATAAAGTTCCCGTGTCTGCAGCAGTAAATGAAAGTGTAAAGTTATCAAAAAAAGTAAAATGCGGATTTGCCTCAGCTCTTATAAATTCAGTTTTGAGAAAAATTGCATCAACTGAATTTTTATTGCCTGAAACAGATAATAAAATTTATGATTTAAGCATTGCTTATTCTTGTCCTGAAAATATTGTCACCCATTTTGTTAATGATTATGGTTACATAAAAGCGGAGGGTATACTTAAAGCATCTGTAGGCGCAGTGCCAGTATTCTTGCGTGTTAACACACTTAAAACTACAAGTCGTGAGTTAATTGACATCCTTGCAGAAGAAGGCATAAGTGTTAAATCAATAGGTAATTATACAACTCTTGAAGTAGTCGATGGTGGTGCAGTTTTCAAAACTGATGCATACAAAAAAGGCTATTTTCATGCGCAGGATTTAGCATCACAGGATTGTATTTTGAACTTTGCTCCAAAGAAAAATGATGTTGTTTTTGATATGTGTGCTGCCCCTGGCGGTAAATCTTTTACAATGGCACAGATGATGGAAAATCAAGGTGAAGTTTACTCTTTTGATTTATATGACCATAAAATTAAACTTATAAATGATGGTGCAAAACGACTTGGTATCAACATAATAAATGCACAAATTGGTGATGCATCTGTTTACAATCCCAATTTACCAAAAGCCGATAAAATACTTTGTGACGTGCCTTGTGCAGGTCTTGGGGTAATCAGAAGAAAGCCTGAAATAAAGTACAAGGATTTCGGGTTTGTTGACAAATTATGTGAATTGCAATATAATATTTTAGAAAATTCTGCGTTGTACTTAAAAGAAAAAGGTGTAATTATGTATTCTACTTGTTCTTTAAGTAACAAAGAAAACACAGAAATTTGCAGAAGATTTTTAGAAGAACATAAAGACTTCAAAAATGGGGGAATGGTTACAATGTTCCCAAATGAAAATCGTTCTGACGGTTTCTTTTATGCAACGCTTATCAGGGAATAGTTTATGTTAAAAGATATACGCTCCTTAAGTTATGACGAATTGTCAAAAGCGATACTTGATTTAGGTTTACCTAAATTTCGTATAAATCAGGTTTTTTCATGGGTACATGAAAAATGTGTTTCATCATTTGATGAAATGACTAATATTTCAAAAGATATGAGAGCAAAACTCTCTGAATATTTTATATTCAATAATTGCCAAATCAATACAAAGCTTGTATCAAAAATTGACGATACTGTTAAGTACTTGTTTCAGTTTTCTGATGGTGAATATGTTGAAAGTGTAGTTATGAAATATAAATATGGTTACTCTATTTGTATTTCAACTCAGGTAGGGTGCAAAATGGGTTGCACTTTTTGCGCATCTGCAATTGGCGGATTTGTGCGACAGTTGACAGCTGGCGAAATGCTTACTGAAGTTTATACTGCACAAAAAGATTTGAACATAAAAATAAACCATATGGTGCTTATGGGCACAGGTGAACCACTTGATAATTATGACAATGTTATGAAAATGCTTGAACTCATAACAAGTGAAAAAGGGCAGAATATGAGTATGCGTCACATTTCATTATCAACTTGTGGTGTTGTTCCAAAAATCTATGACCTTGCCGAAAAGAAATTAGGTCTTACATTATCCGTTTCATTACACGCACCAAATAACGCAATTCGTTCAAAATCAATGCCCATAAATAATAAATATGATATTGATGAGTTGTTAAAAGCGTGTAAATATTATACTGATGCTACAAACAGACGTATTTCATTTGAATATGCTATGATTCAAGGCCTTAACGATAGTGACGATTGTGCGCTTGAATTAGCCAAAAGATTAAAAGGTATTTTGTGCCATGTTAATTTAATTCCTGTAAATAATGTCCGTGAAACTGATTATATAAAAAGTACAGTTGAAAGACAAAAGAAATTTATAGATATTTTGGCTTCAAGAGGTATTACTGCTACTGTGCGTCGAACACTGGGTAGTGACATTAACGCTTCTTGTGGTCAACTTAGAGCATCAAAGAAAAATAAGTAGGTGAGTCTTTGAAAATTGTTGCAAAAACTGATATTGGTTTACAGCGTGAATCTAATCAGGATTCTTATGCTGCGGGTGAGTTGCCCGGTGCAGTGGCCTGGGCTGTAGTTTGTGATGGTATGGGTGGTGCTGCGGGCGGTAACTATGCCAGTTCAACTGCTGTAAAAGTAATATCTGAAAGAATTACATCTTCATATCGTACAGGGATGTCTGCGAGTTCTATTCGCAATATGCTCACATCAGCTATAGCGGCTGCAAATATCAGTGTTTATGATATGAGTAAAGCAGACCCCGAACTTACAGGTATGGGTACGACCGTTGTTGTTGCAATTGTTGTTGACAATAATGTGTTTATTGCACATGCAGGCGATTCAAGAGCATATATTTTATCTGATGGCTCACTTAATCAGCTTACAAAGGACCATTCAATTGTTCAGGAAATGATTGACCACGGTACCCTTACTCCTGATGAAGCAAAGGTTGACCCACGCAAGAATATTATCACACGAGCACTTGGCGTTGATTCTGAACTTCGTATTGATTTCGATATTGCCGATATCAGCGAAAAAGACGTGTTGATTTTGTGTACTGACGGATTGACAAACTTTGTTGAACCACAGGAAATTTATGAACTTACTGATGATGGTAAGTTTTATGAGTATGCTGAACGACTTGTTGACCGTGCTAATAGTAACGGTGGTGGTGACAACATTACAGTTGTTACCATGTCATATTAAACTGGTTGAAAGGAGTTTTAACAATGGAAAACTTTTGTGGTAAGCGTTTAGACGGCCGATACGAAATCCGTGAAATTATCGGTGTTGGCGGTATGGCTGTTGTATATAAGGCCTATGATAATATTGACGACAGAATTGTTGCAATTAAAATATTAAAAGATGAATATTTGACCAATGAGGAATTTAAGCGTAGATTCAAGAATGAATCCAAAGCAATAGCAGTGCTTTCTCATCCTAATATTGTACGAGTTTATAATGTTAGTTTTGGTGACCGTTTACAATACATTGTAATGGAATATGTAGATGGTATCACACTTAAAGAATATATTGAGCAACAGGGCGTAATTAACTGGAAAGAAGCAGTTCATTTTATGGGTCAGATTCTTGCAGCATTACAACACGCTCACGATAAAGGCATTGTTCATCAGGATATCAAGCCACAGAACATTATGCTTTTACAGGACGGTACAATTAAAGTTACTGACTTTGGTATTGCAATGGCATTAAATGCTACACAACTAACACAAACAAACTCAGTAATGGGAAGTGTTCACTATCTTCCACCAGAACAAGCAAGTGGTAAAGGTGCAACTATCAAAAGTGACATATATTCACTAGGTATCCTTATGTATGAACTACTAACTGGTACCGTGCCTTTCAAAGGAGATAATGCCGTTGAAATAGCATTAAAACATATGAAAGATAAAATACCTAGCATTAGAAAACAAGATCCATCTATTCCACAAGCAGTAGAAAATATATTATTAAAAGCAGCTGCAAAAAATCCAAGAAATAGATATGAATCTG
>CALBKQ010000011.1 GCA_937895645.1 uncultured Clostridia bacterium | reverse complement strand
GAAGATTTTTTATACCACCAGTAAAACTGGTGGTTAATTTCGCTTAAGCCACAAATTAAAGGGCTATCAAACGATAGCCCTTTATGTTTTATTCTTTCACACTTTTAAGTACATCAATATATGCTTTAATTGCTTTTACGCATCCTTCAAAGCCTAAATCTGCACTGTTAAGACATAAGTCATAGTTACGTGCGTTGTCCCATTCACGACAAGTATAATAACGATAATACTCGCTACGATGTTTATCGATTTTACGGATTTTCTTGTCCGCCTCTTTTTCTTTCATATCAAACATATCCATAACAGTTTCAACACAAGACTGATGTGGAGCCCAGATGAAAACCTTAATTACATTTGGATTATCTTTCAATATAAAGTCAGCACAGCGACCAACAATTACGCAGGACTCTTTAGCTGCAAGTTCTTTAATGATTTTTGCTTGATAGTTAAAAAGGTTTTCTTTAGAAGTGAACTTGCTGTCTTCTGGAGGAATAATACCACCCAAATATTTGTGAGTTGATGGGTCAAACAAGCCCTTATTTACATCTTCGTCGTTTTTCTGAAAAAGACCTACATTGATTCCACTATCGTCAGATGCCATATAAAGAATTTGACGGTCATAGAAGGGGATTCCAAGCTCTTTTGAAAGCATTTGACCAACAGTTTTACCACCACTACCGTATCCACGGGCAATTGTAATAACGATTTTCTTATCCATAATAATTCCTCCCACGAATTATTCACTAAGGTATGCTTTTTTAACTGATTCGTCGTTCATAAGGTTTTTTGCATCACCTGAAAGAACAATGTTACCTGTTTCAAGAACATAAGCTCTGTCTGCAATAGAAAGGGCTTTTTTAGCATTCTGCTCAACAAGAAGAACAGTAGTTCCATTCTCGTTAATAGCCTTGATAATTTCAAAGATTTCAGAAACAAGAAGGGGAGAAAGACCCATTGATGGTTCGTCCATCAAAACGAATTCAGGCTTTGACATAAGTGCTCTACCCATAGCAAGCATTTGTTGCTCACCACCTGAAAGAGTACCGGCAATTTGATTCTTTCTTTCTTTAAGACGAGGAAAACGCTCGTAAACATAGTTAAGTGTTTCTTCAATCTCTTCTTTGTCTTTACGGGTAAACGCACCTAATTTAATGTTATCAAGAACTGAAAGTTGTGAGAAAATTCTTCTTCCTTCAGGAACATGAGCCATGCCCATTGTAACAATTTTATGAGCAGGAACTTTTGTGATATCATTTCCTTTGAATGAAATTTTACCTGTTTTTGGTTTCAAAAGGCCTGTTACTGTGTGGAGGATTGTTGTCTTACCTGCACCATTAGCACCGATAAGTGCAACGATTTCACCCTTGTTTACTTCAAAAGAAATGCCTTTTAGGGCTTTGATAACACCGTAGTAAACTTCAATATTATCAACTTGTAAAAGTGGTGCCATTTTAATTCCTCCTTAGTCGCCTAAATATGCCTTAATAACTTCAGGGTTATTAAGTACTTCACTTGTTTTACCTTGAGCAAGTTCTTCACCGAAGTTAAGAACTGTTACTTCTTCACAAATACCGCTGACAAGCTTCATATCGTGTTCAATAAGAAGTATTGTCATATCGAAATTGTCACGAACAAAACGGATTGTATCCATAAGCTCTTGTGTTTCGCTTGGGTTCATACCCGCAGCAGGTTCATCAAGAAGTAAAAGTTTAGGATTAGTAGCAAGTGCACGAGCAATTTCAAGTTTTCTTTGTTTACCATAGGGGAGGTTATCTGCTAATGTAGATGCCTCGTTTTCAAGACCAAAAACCTTCAGTAATTCCATTGCCTTCTCATTCATTTTCTTTTCAGATTTGAAAAAGCGTGGAAGTCTTAAAATTCCTTCTGCTGTTGAATATTTGACCTGATTATGAAGACCAAGTTTTACATTATCAAGAACTGAAAGGTTTTTGAAAAGTCTGATATTTTGGAAAGTACGTGCAATACCTGCTTTACTGATTTCAACAGGATTTTTACCTGTAAGTTTAACACCATCAAGACTGAATGTACCCGTAGTTGGTTTATAAACACCAGTTAAGAGGTTAAAAACTGTTGTTTTACCTGCACCATTAGGACCGATAAGACCATAAAGCATACCTTTTTCAAGTGAAAGGTTAAATCCCTCAACAGCGTGAAGACCGCCGAAAACAATACCAAGATTTTTTACTTCAAGTAATGCCATCAGTTTTTACCTCCTTCACTAATAATTTTATTCTTTTTGAATTTCATCATAAAAGATTTTTTCATATCATTTATTTTTTCGTTGTTATTTACAATCATCATTACAATAAGAAGAATTGCATAGAACAACATTCTGTATTCGCCAACTTCGCGAAGAAGTTCTGGGAGTGCATAAAGAATAATTGCAGCAATTACAGAACCTCTGATACTACCAATACCACCAAGAACAACATAAACAAGAATAAGAATTGATGTATTGTAGTCAAATCCGCTTGCAGAGAATGAGTTCATATTGTGTGAGAAAAGTACACCTGCAATACCTGCAAAGAATGATGCAATTGTGAAAACAGTAAGTTTATATTTAGAAATGTTAATACCGATAGTCTGTGCAGCAATACTGTTATCACGAATTGCCATTACAGCACGGCCTGTTCTTGAATTGATAAGGTTAAGAGATGCCATAACGGTAATAAATAAAAGTACAAATGCAATAATGAAGTTTGCATCACGTGATGTACCTGTAATACCCATAGCGCCCTTAATTATTGTTTCGCCATCTTCAAGAAGCATATCATTGTATGATGTACCATCAATTGAAACTCTAAGACCTTCAGAGTCAACACCAAGATAAACTATATTGAGAATATTCTTGATAATTTCACCGAATGCAAGTGTAACAATAGCAAGATAGTCGCCTTTAAGTCGTAATACGGGAATACAGATGATAAAACCGAATATTGCAGCAAATAAACCGCCAACTATAAGAGCAAGACCAAACCTGATAAAATCATTAGGAATAACAGTTTCAAAAATGTTTGTGAAAACTGCACCTGTGTAAGCACCAATACACATAAATCCTGCGTGACCTAATGAAAGGTCACCAAGCACACCAACTACAAGATTAAGTGAAACTGCAAGAATTGAATAAACACAAAGAGGAACAAGTAAGTTCTGGATTTTTCTTGGCATTTCTCCGGTCTGAGCCCAGATAAATGCAAATGCAAAAAAGCCAAGGAGAATAGCGTATGTGATTAAGTTGTTTTTTGTATTTGAAACAATTTTTTTGTTTGATTTTAATAATGACATTACTTACACCTCACACTTTCTCACTGATTTTCTTGCCAAGAATACCTGTTGGTTTAACAAGAAGAATAATAATCAAAATACCAAACACAATAGCGTCTGAAAGTTGAGTTGAAATATAAACTTTACTAAGGTTTTCTATAAGTCCAAGAAGAATTCCGCCAATCATAGCACCAGGTATTGAACCAATTCCACCAAAAACAGCAGCTGTGAATGCTTTGATACCAGGCATAGCACCTGTTGTAGGTGAGAGGATTGGATAAGATGAGCAAAGAAGCGCACCTGCAATAGCAGCAAGTGCTGAACCGATTGCAAATGTAATTGAAATTGTCTTATTTACATTGATACCCATAAGTTGTGCTGCGCCTTTATCTTCTGATACAGCAAGCATTGCACGACCAGTTTTGGTTTTATTAATAAATAATGTAAGTGCAATCATAAGTACAACTGAAATAATAATTGTAACAATTGTGTTATGTGAAATTACAACCTGACCATCAAAAATTGAAATACTTCCATTGCCGAAAAGGGGAGTAAACTGTTTTGTGCCTGCACCAAAGATTAATTGTGCAGAGTTTTGTAAGAAATAACTCACACCAATTGCAGTAATAAGAACAGATAATGAAGTTGCACTTCTTAGTGGTTTATAAGCAATCTTTTCAATAAGCATGCCTAAAACTGTGCATATTACTGTACCTATAACAATACAAGCAACAGGTGGTAAATTTGTTTTAGTAAGTGCAGTAAACATCATAAATGCACCTACCATAATAACATCACCATGTGCAAAGTTAAGCATTTTTGCAATACCATAAACCATTGTATAACCAAGTGCAATCAAAGCATAAATACTACCAAGACTGATACCGGCTATAACTGTTGATAAAAATTCCATATTATGTCCTCCATATATGTTTTTTGAGAAAATCTTATAAAAATAAGACCTTTTCAAAAGACATATAAAACGTTCAAAAGTATGCCGCATGTAAAAACACACGGCATACTTCGATTAATACTTAATTATAATTGTAATTACATTACAACGTATTCGCCGTTAACAATCTTAACTGCGATTGGCTTTTTAACTGGTTCACCATCAGCGCCCCAAGTAATATCTGTGCCTGTAACACCTGTGAATGTAATCTGAGTCATAGCAACTTTAAGTGCATCACAGATAGCTGAAGCGTCCATATCAGCTGTTACATTTGCTTTTTCGATAGCGGCTTTAATGATGTAGATTGCATCATAAGCGTCAGCACCGAACTGGTTGAGATATGCTTTGTCATACTTAGCTGTGAAGTTCTTAACAAAGTTCTGTGTGCGTTCGTCTTTTGCTGTTGGTGTGAAAGGTGTAAGAAGCATTACGCCTTCAGCAAGTGATTTGTCAAAGTTATCCATACCAAGAATACCATCAAGACCGTCACAACCGAAGAAAATTACATCAAGACCAGCAGTTTTTGCCTGTGAAAGAATAAGAGATGCTTCACTATAGTAGATAGGAAGGAAAAGAAGTTCAGCACCTGATGACTTAACTGCCTGAAGCTGTGCTGAGAAGTCAGTCTTTGTGTTCTTTGTGAAAGATTCTTTTGCAACAACATTAAGACCTTTTGCTTTTGCCTGAGCATCAAATTTTTCAAAGATACCTGTTGAGTATGCGTCTGATGAGTCATAAATAACAGCTACTTTTGATGCAAGTTTGTTGTCTGCGATGTAATCAGCAGATACTGTACCTTGAGCAGGGTCTGAGAAGCAAACACGGAAAGCATTGTCGCCATCGATAGCTTCAACTGCTGTTGCAGATGCAGTAAGCATAAACATATTATCTTTCTTTGCTTCACCAAGGAAAGCAGCACAAGCACTAGATGTAACGCTACCAAGTGAAAGTTTCATACCGTCATCAATAAGAGCATTGTAACCATTCTGAGCACCTTCTGGAGCTGCAACGTCGTCTTCAGCAAGAATTTCAATCTTCATGCCGTTGATACCACCAGCAGCGTTGATTTCAGCAGCTGCAAGTTCAGCACCATACTTAACAGCAAGACCATATTGAGCATAGTCACCTGTAAGAGGACCT
Source organism: uncultured Clostridia bacterium (assembly GCA_937895645.1). Lineage (GTDB taxonomy): Bacteria > Bacillota > Clostridia > Oscillospirales > Acutalibacteraceae > Fimenecus. Next base: position 2,931 of record CALBKQ010000011.1, on the reverse strand, counting down.
GTAACACCGATTTTAAGAGTTGCATCTGTGTTTGGTTTGTCGTTTCCGCCGCAAGCTGCAAAGCAAGTTACGATAAGAGCAACCGCCATAACTACGGCAAGAACTTTTTTTAAGTTTTTCATAGGAAAATTCCTCCTTAAAATTTTGTGGATTTTAGGTCAAATCCACTTTATATTTATAAAAATATTGTAGATAATAATACACCAATTCAGCCTATAAGTCAATAATTTTTTAGACAAATATTAACAATATATGAATATTTATTAGTATTTGAATTCATATTTATAAGTATTTTTGAATGAAAACTGCGCTTTGTATTCATTTGAACCATTATTTTCTTCGAATTCACAGTTACTTATGCCATCAATAGTATATTGCATTTCAATAAGTCTACCGTTATTGTTTACAATCAACGAAATATTTGTTGCAGAGTATGAAGTGTCAAAATCTTTTACTTCTTCACTATTGTCAAATTCAAAAGTGTTTACAAGTGAGCCGATATCACTTGTTTTGTCACCCTTATTTACAAGTTCAGGTTTAAGGGTAAGTGTAATTATATAACCACCACTACCTTTGACACAGGTGTATTTACTAACAGCATCAGGATTGATTGATACTGATTTGTCAGCAGGAGGGACAAAAGATTTTAGTGACTGCTTACCATCTGTACCGCCTGAAAAAGTTGATGATTTTTTACCTGTACCATTTGACTTCTTGATTACCTGATTAAGTTGAGATTTAATCATATTTTCAGCATCTTTAATTGTTGAATCTGTTTCAAAATCAGTTAAATTAATATTTCTTGTTTGTGTGAGTGCAATGTTAACGTTACCTGTAAATGCTTTTGTTTTGTTAATTGCATTTACGGTTATTTTGATAGTTTCTTCTAAAGAAATATTATTATCGTCTTTATTTGTAGTTGTCTCTGTATTGTTATCAGTAATAAGGTCTTCAATACCACCAAATATAATGTCCAATGAAAAACTCATACCTGTTACATAATCGCGTTTTGTGATTTTTATTTCATCATCAAAAGGTGCATATAAGTTATCGTTTGCAACTTTATTATATATAGTTCTTTGTATTGTGTTTACTGCTGATAATGTGTCAATAATATAAAGTATATCATCTAGTGCATTATGTAATGTATTTATAGCGGTTGCAACTGTTGAAGAATCGTTTGCGTTAAAACCATCATCAAGGTCGTTAATAGCCTTAACTATTTTTTCGTGAGCATTTCTAAAATCTGAAACAAGATATTGCTGAGGGTTAAAACTACTATAATCTATGTTGCGTATATCATCAAAAAGTAATTTGAGATTTGCGTTGTTACCTTTATTTTCGTATTCATACAAAGCAGCACTTAAATCATCAAGATAACCAGATGCGTTCACTTCTTTTGCAAGTAAATAAATATCACAATATCGTGTATAATCAATCATTTCAGAATAGTAACGAAGATTTACACATTCATAATATAATTCGTAGTTATCGTTAATTGTAAACTCACTTATAATGTTCCATAATTTCTGGCATTTTTCTGCAAACGAAGTATCAATTAATGATAAATCAAATATGTTTGTTTCGTTAATTTTGGTTTTGTCACGCAACTCAATAAACTTGTTTATAACAACATCACAAACATCGTTATTTATCGCAGACTTTTCATCGCTTTTCAATTCTTTTACAAGTTGAAGACAGTTATTAAATTCATTATCTGCAATAAAAATTTTTATTTGTTCAAAAGTATTGTCACTACTGTTGAATGTGCAAGAAGAAAATAAAATTGCAATTATAAGTAGGGGAGAAATATATTTAATTATTCGTTTCATTAAATCACCACAAAAAGTTTTATGTAATAAATTTACCATAAACAGCGAAAAGTGTCAATTAAAAACGGTATGACAAAAGCCATACCGTTAATTTAATGTAATTATTTCTTTTGTGGACCGTTGTAACCATTTTCTTCTTGGAATTTAGCAATTTTATCAATAACGCTGAGTACAACGTCAAATCCTTGACCAACAGTTTCCATTTCAAATCTTTCTGCTTTGTCGTGGAATGTGTGGTAATACCAAGTAAGCATTGGATTTTGTGCTGCAAATGTAACAGATTTAATACCTGCTCTTGTCATTGGTGTACTGTCGCAACCACCAACAGGGTTATGAATACAACCATTTGTCTTACTTTCAATACCCATTTCGTTAAATGTGTCCTTGAACATTTTTTCAAGGTCAGTGTCAAATCTGCAACCCTGCCAGTCATCTTTAATAACAACTTCAAAGTATTCTTTATCTGCAACTGAGTCAATGTTGATATTCCATGCATTCTGTGTTAAGTCGTCGTTTCTGTGCTTGTGAACAAATGCCATTGAGCCACGAAGACCTGCTTCTTCTGCACCACAGTTGCAATCAACAATACGACAGTTTTTAGGCATCTTGTCAGGATTTTCTTTGAAATATTTGATTACTGCATAACTGAGTGCACAACCTGTTGCATTATCCATAGCACCTTTCGATGCTGTTTCTTCGTCGCCATCATTCCACATTGTAACAAAAGCACTACCAATCGCAGTAATAATAGGTAAGAAGTGTAAAACGAATGTAAAAACATTAAATGATAATGATTGACCGTAATATTTTTCAACTGCCCAATCTGCACCAAATGTTGCAGCTGCATAGATAATAGCCATTGCTATTGAAATACCAATGTTAAGGAATACACAAACTGCACCGAAACCAACTTTGCCATAAGTAGTAATAAGACCATAAATGGGCTTTTCAGGATATTTAGATGCATTTTCTGAATGTTTCCAGTTCCAGCTTGTATCAGTATGACCTGAAAGAATGATTGTGTAATCATATTTACCGTCTTCAGGAACTAATTCACCATAAACGTTCTGTGAAATTTTCTGCTTAAAGAACATATCAA
>CALBKQ010000010.1 GCA_937895645.1 uncultured Clostridia bacterium | reverse complement strand
CTTGTCGTTTTATTTTTTGTATTTAACTTAACTATAAATTCGCTTCTTTTTTGTTCAAACCAATTATCAACTTCAGGATATGGAATTTTTGAACTACATACTACTTCTCTAAATATCCTGTTTATTCGTCTACGGTGTTTTATTGAAAAGTCAGGTTCTGTCAAAAAGCTATAATCATCAAAACCTTTTTCCATAAATAATCACTCCCTACAAGATAATAATAACCCATATGGAGTAATTTAGTCAACCCCATTTGGAGTATTTGATACAATCTTTTTGTGGTGATAATTATGGATACAAGATTAAAAGATTTAAGAACTGACCACGATTTAACGCAAGAACAATGTGCTAAAATCGCGTTTATATCTAAAAACTCATATATACGATATGAAAATGGTGCAAGAGTTCCACCTCTTGACACAATAAAAATTTTTGCAGAGTATTACAATGTATCAATTGACTATATTGCAAAACTTACCAATGAAATGAAACCATATAAAAAATAGGAACAAAAAAACGATACAGAGAAGTTTCTCCGTATCGTTTTTATTTTACTTTACCTTAAATTCTGCGTTGTTGTCTGAATATCCTTTGTTGTTGCCTACCGTATTCAAAAGCATATCTTTAAGGTCTATTTTTACATTACCTTTTTGTAATTTTGGCTCAACTTTTTTAAGTATAAATGAAAATCTTTTAAGGACTTTACTAAGTGCGTTATACAAAGGTGTACCCTCAACATAAGGCATATCTCCCATAAAAATTGCAAGACCAACTTCGCCAATTAAATCTTTTATTTTTTTGTTTTTAAGAGATTTATCAAGCTTAATGAAAAGAATACGACCTAAAGTTCCCACCTTACCGGTTAATACAAACTTCTTGCCAAACTTTTTAAGATATTTTACAATTCCCTTGCCACCGTCAAGTGCTCTTGTTACGCGAGTAACAATAGAGTTGCGGAACTGTCTGTCAAAATATTCCTGAGCTTCAACGCCTTGGCGAATACCACCGAAATCACCAACGTCAATGGTTTCAACATTCAATACAGAGTTTTCGTCAACTGTGATTTTTCTGTATTTTGCAGGGCTGCCCACAAGACAAGCTGTGCACACATCAATAAGTCTGTTGCCATTTTCACTGTAGTATTCATTGATACTCTGAATGTGCATATGTCCTGTAAGTACAAGTTCCACACCGTTATCTGCAAGAAATGAAGCCACTTTACGCCATTCTTTTACTTTTGTATCCCCCACCAAATCGAACACCGGTACAGGTGGAATAATTGGGTAATGACAAATTGCAAAAACTGAACAATTATCAGCTTTTGCCTTGTCAAGTTGCTCTTTTGCCCAAGCCATAAGCCTTTCATCCATAGAACCTTTTGGCTGATTTTCACTGTCACAACAGATTGCTAACATTCGCACATTTTCTGTAATCTGTGCCATATATGAATGAGTAGGCTCATCAAAGCTACACGCGTCACCATGACCAAAATCCTTATACATTTCTGTAAGAGCATCAAATGGTGTACCCTCCACATCAATCCACTGGTCATTTTTGAAAGCAAAGGCACTGCCATAATCATGACCGGCAGTAATCACAAAAACCTTTTTGCCACTCTCACGAAGTTTATAAAGTTCTTTTATAAAACTTTTATGGCTTTCAATTTCACCATTTTTTGAAAGGTCACCGGGGATTATTACAATATCGGTTTCGTTATCTTGTGCAACACGGTTAAAAACAGATTTTACAATAGCACTGCTCTCTTTCATAAAATACTGTTCTTTTTTCATATAGTCTTCAAAGGCTTTACCCTCTGCACCAAGACTTTCTTCAAAATAATGAGTATCTGTCAGAAGATAAAATTTTACAGGATTCATAAAAATTTCTCACTTTCATTTTCAATGAGTCAATTATATAATCTTTTCACAGATTTTTCAAGACAATAAAAAAACACTCCCTACAATGTAAGGAGTGTATGTTATATGGGTTTTAGAATCCGCCACCAACTACGATTACATATTCAATTTCGGCCTCGGCTTTATCTACCATAATCGAGTTAATTTGAAGATGTTTAATATCGATTTCAGATGTATAACTCCAAGTACCTTTTTCAATAATACCATTTTCGTTAATACGAACTTTTACGATTGGGTCAGCATAATGGATTTTAATGTCTGCTTCTTCATACTTAATATCAAAATCTGGAAACTGTTCAACAGCAGTTGCAACATTACCTAAAACATTGATTGCGTGGCCAACTGTACCTTCCTGTGGGTCGCCATAAAGACCGTCAGTTTGTTCAACCATACGCATTTCAATAACTGTGTATTTACCATCTTTATAAGCTTTTGCAGTATCAACATCAGATGGCACAAGTTTCTGGTAACCGCCTGTGATTCCACCGTATGTAGTTGCCTGTTTTGCAATAACTGAATCAATTACAGGTTTAATCATATCAATAAAGAAACCGAGTGCACCGTCACCATCGTTTACAACCATTTTAGGCATTGCCATTGTCTGTGATGACTCTGCTGTATCGTGTGATTTTGTTGCAGCCTGTTTATACATATAAACAATTTGTTCTTTTGACCAGTCAGCAGGATTATTAGAGATTTCGTCTTTGTTTACTGTTTCCGATTGCTGATTTTCCTGTTGGGGTTGGTTGTTATTCTGTTGAGTATCAGAATTAGGTGTTTGTGAATTACTGTTAGATTGATTGTTTGTATTATCAGTAACGTACGCAGGTTTATTTTCTGCATTCTTTTCTTCACCCATTGTCTTGCCGTTTGTAAATGCTACAAACACAAGTGCCACTGCAAGTACACATGCAATAAAGCTCACCCATCTATCAGATGAACGTGCTTTTTTCATAGCCTTAATTTCGGCTTGTTCAACAGTTAAAACTTTTTTTGCCATAAATATTCCCCTTTCAATTTTCCCTATAAGAATATATTACGCTTTTATGAACACTTTGTCAATAAAAAAGGTGGGAAAAGCCCACCTTACATTTATTCAAAATATTTCTGCAAATTAAACTTATTCTTGAAATCAAAGTATTTTTCAAGAAGTTTTGAAAATCTGCCGATTAAAAAACCGTTAATTAACGCACAGAAGATTGTGCCGATGCCTACGCCTTTGAATACTCCAAATCCGAAAAATGCAAACGACATTATAATGCCAAGCACTACGCTTATGCAGTCATAAGATGTTTTCACTTTATTTATATTGAAATTGAATTTCTGTGCAATCTCTTTAACAATCAACTCGTATGCTTCGGGGGAAATGTATGTATGGAAGAAAAGTGACACTGCAAACGAGCAAAGCACTGTGCCGAGAACATACCATAAAATACGGATTGCAAATGCGTTTTCGGGCAATGCTGAAATCAATGCCATAGCACCGTCAAGGAGTGTGCCGTAAATTACTGCTGTCACGAATGAAAACAAGTATGAAATCTTGAATTTTCGCATTATCAAAACAGTAATAATTATTAAAAGTCCTTGAAAAACATATTCCGACACGCCGAATGTAAACCAAGGTAAGATTTCGGACACTTTAAGATGCAGTATATATGCAGGGGCAACAACCATTGACATACCAAAATTTGCCTTTTCAGTAAATGCGGCTGCAAACGCCATAATTACAAGCCCTAAAATGTATGAAATTTCTGTATAAAAAACTCTTTTCTTCATAATGCACATCCTGTGAAAAAAAACTACAGATATATTACGATATTTCGCATTGTTTGTCAAACAAAATCCCCACCGATTTCTCGATGGGGACTGTTTATTTATTCGCTATTGCGTATGAATAATCAGTTAGATTATTTCATGTCAGCGATTGCTGCCTGAGCTGCTGCAAGGCGTGCAATTGGAACACGGAATGGTGAGCAAGATACATAGTTGAGGCCAATCTTGTGGCAGAATTCAACTGAAACAGGGTCGCCGCCGTGTTCACCACAGATACCGTAGTGAAGCTCTTTGCCGCTTGCCTTACCCTTAGCAACTG
>CALBKQ010000009.1 GCA_937895645.1 uncultured Clostridia bacterium | reverse complement strand
ATTCTTATACTTATGGCAGGAGATGTAAAGGTTGACAATTCAAAGTATAAAGGATTTTTCCATACAAAAGCAAAAATGATGTCACCTGACCAGTTAGAAGAATATGTAGGTCATCAAATCGGTGGCGTTTGCCCATTCGGTATTAAAGACGGTGTCGATGTTTACCTTGATACATCGATGAAACGTTTCCAGACTGTTTTTCCGGCAGTTGGTGGCAGTAACAGTGCTATTGAGCTTACAATCCCAGAACTCGAAAAATACTCAGGCTATAAACAATGGGTAGAGGTTTCAAAACCAATTGAATAGCGTGTATTCGTAGGCTTCCACGCCTACAAAAGCAAAGGACGATTCATTACGAATCGTCCTTTTTGTTTTATTTAATTGAAATTGCAACTTTGTAAGCATCTTTTGTTGCATCTGCAATTCTGCCGACTTTTTGTGCATCACCGATTATAAATGGGTTAAATCCGTTAGATTTAAGTTCATTTACAAGTGCGTTGTCAGGTCTTGAACCAAGAGCAAGTACAACATAATCTGCATTTACTTTTGTTGTCTGCCTACTCTTAACGTTTTCAGTAACTATGTAACCATTACCGATTTCACAAAGCTTTTCGCCCAGCATAAACTTGGTGTCTGCTTTTTTAAGATGTGGCATAACATCATCTTTGTGCTGCATCCAAGTACCGGGAGCGATTTCCTTTGCCATTTCAACAACTGTAACTTGACAACCGTTTTCAATAAGTGTGTGTGCAGTTTCAAGTCCAGTCATACCTGAACCGATAAGTGCAACCTTTTTATTTGTAAGAGTAACTTTGCCACTTAAAATATCTTCAAAAGTGAGAACTTTCTCTGCATCATAACTGCCGTTGAATTTTGGCTTAATTGGATTACTACCTGTAGCAACAACTACTGTACAAGGATTAAGCTCTTTGATTTTTTCAACAGTTGCAGGAGTGTTAAGAAGGATATTTACGCCCAACTCTTTGCAAGTTGAAACTAAGTCATCAACAAACCACATTGTTTTGTCTTTTTTAGGTGGTGCAGCAGCAAGAATTATTTGTCCGCCTGCTTTTTCTTGTTTTTCAAAGAGAGTAACATTAAATCCACGCCTTGCAAGGATTTCTGATGCCATAAGCCCTGCAGGACCAGCACCTATAACCGCAATACTTCTTCCGTTACCATCTTTTTTTAGTTCTTCACTTTCGTGACCAACAAATGGATTAACTGAACACTCACCGTGTGAGCCGATGTACGCGTTATTCTGCATTGACTCAATACAGTTAAGACAACAAATACAACGTTTGATTACTCCTCCATTAAGTGCTTTGTTTGCCCAATATGGGTCTGCAATCTGTGGACGTCCAAGAGAAACAAAGTCCTGAATACCGTCTTTAAGTTGTTGTTCTGCCTGTTCAGGTGAACGAATAAGGTTTGCAGCCATAACAGGAATTGATACAGCATCTTTAATGGCTTTTGCCATATATTTTCTCCATCCCGGCTCAAATGAAACAGGTTCAAGCCAGTAGTTGAAAGCATCATAGCCTGCTGAAGAAACATCAATAGCATCTGCGCCATTTTCTTCAAGTGCTTTTGCAATTTTTACACCATCTTCAAGTGTGTATCCTTTGCCTTTCTGACCTACCATTTCATAACATTCGTCAGCAGTAAGACGAACAACAACCGGAAAATCTTTTCCACATCTTTCTTTGATACCACGAAGAATGTTAAGCAAAAATCTCATTCTGTTTTCAAGATTTCCACCGTATTCGTCAGTTCTCTGGTTTGTATATGGACTTAAGAATTGCTGTAAAAGATAACCATGTGATGCGTGAAGTTCAACACCGTCACAACCTGCTTTTTTAACTCTTTCAGCAGCATCAATAAAGTTCTGCTCAAGCTCTTTGATTTCTTTATATCTTAAAGCACGAACACGACCTGCTGCAAAGTATGCAGGGGGACATTTTGATGGAGCAACGCTTGATGGAACGATATCGTTTTTTAGTAGTGTTGGACCAATAGCAGGTGTCATTTTATACAGGAGTTTACCATAAACACCTTTTGTAAGTTTTTCAAGTTGAATGCTTAACGGTACTGTACCAACCAAAAGACCTACATTTTGTCGTCCTGGGTGATGCAACTGCACAAATATTTTTGCACCATGACGTTGTACTCGTTTTGCCAATTCGCGAAGTGGCTCAATGTGATAATCGTGACTTGCTGCAAGTTGAGCAAATGCTGCCGAACCTGTCTGGTCGTTAACCCTTGTGATTTCGGTCATAATAAGACCACAGCCACCTTTTGCCCTTTCCTCATAGTAATTCATCAATTTTTCAGTAGGTATGCCGTCAAACTGACCAAACCCCATAAGCATTGGTGGAAGAACAATTCTATTTTTTATTTCACAAGTGCCTATATTCATAGGACTTGACATAATTTCAAAACTCATTATTTATCCTGCTTTCTTACAGTTTCTTTGAATTCCTTGAACTTTCTCTTTTCTAGTGCAAGGTAAGCAGTTTTAACTGGTGGAATAAACTTCATAAGCACCTTTGAAAGACCAAAAAGTACGCAAGGACTAACTGTTTTTTTGCCTGTTTCAATTCCTTTTACCATTTTTCTTGCTACAACATCAGGTTGTTGCACAGGGAAAGGCTTTTTGAACTCAATATCATTTGCAGCCTTGAAAAATCCTGTATCGGTAGCAACAGGGTAAAGACAAGTGAGTTGTACATTCTTCGGCAACTCCAGACGAAGTCCTTCCTGGAAACCATGCATAGCAAATTTTGATGCACTGTAAATTGTAAATCCAGGCATAGCCATTGTGCCGATTGCGGAAACAGTTATTGCAAAGATGCCCTTTTTACCATTTAAGTATTCAACATATTTCTGATATGAATAAATTGGTGAGAACACATTGGTCTCAAACATACGTGAAACTCTGTTCCAATCAACATAGTTAAATTCTTCATAATACGGATAGCCTGCATTAGCATAAAAAATGTCGATTGAACCCAATTTCTGGAGTGCAACTTCAAAAATTTCATCAACTGCTTCTTTTGAAGAAACATCCTTTTGCATTATGTATGTATTTTCATCTTCGAATACACTTAAACGGTCAATGTCTTTGTCAACACAAAGGATTTTATTATTTTTGTGCAAGAGTTTAAGCACTTCAAGACCGATTCCGTTATTACATCCGGTAAGTACAATAGTTTTGTTAGTAATCATACCAAACTCCCCCTAATCACATTATAAATAAATTATAGCACAGTAAAAGCAAAAATCAATAATTGCAATATCTTTTGTGTATCTTTAATAAGTAATTATTCAATTATTTTTCACTTTATACAATAGAAAAATGAACAAAAAAATATTATAATTATAATGTATAATTCTATTTGACTTTCGGGAGTGAAAAATTTGTACGGACTTATAGAACATACCGACGAAATTAACCGACTTTTAGCACGATATGGTGTAAAATTCGGCATTTACAAAAACAATGTTTTCAACGAGCGTCTTTTCCCTTTTGACGCAGTACCTCGTATTATTTCAAAGGATGAATTTGACTATCTTGAACGCGGACTGAAGCAACGCGTTAAGGCTCTCAATATCTTTTTGAAGGATATTTACACCAAAAAGCAGATTATTAAAGATAAAATTATTCCTGAAGAATTTGTTTATGGTGCAGCAGGATATATGATGGAATGCGAGGGGGCAGTGCCACCAAAAGACGTTTTTGCTCATATTTCAGGTATCGACCTTGTGCAAGGTAACGATATGCGCTGGTATGTGCTTGAAGACAATCTTCGTGTGCCGTCAGGTGCTTCATACCCTATGATTGCCCGCGAACTCTGTCGAAGGGCTAGTCCTGACACATTCCGTGCAAACGGTGTTATTGATAACCGTAATTATGGTGATTTACTTCGTAATACTCTCGATTATGTGAATACGGGTGGAATAAATGTAGTACTTACTCCCGGCCGATTTAACTCTGCATTCTTTGAACATTCATACTTGGCTGAAAAAACAGGTTCAGTTTTCGCTATGCCACAAGATTTGTTTGTCGAGGGTAATGTGCTATATTATAGCGAGTATTCAGGTAAGCGTCAGCGCGTTGGCGCTGTTTATCGCAGAATTAATGATGATTTTATGGACCCTATGACTTTCCGCGCAGACTCACTTCTTGGTGTCCCACATATTATGGATGCTTATAGGGCAGGTAATGTAGCGCTCGTTAATGCACCGGGTAATTCCGTTGCAGATGATAAAGGTATTTATTACTATGTGCCGGCTATGATTAAATATTATCTTGGCGAAGAACCTACACTTTCAAACGCACCTACATATTTACCCTTTTATGAAGAAGATATGAAATATGTGCTTGAGAATGTGCATAAATTAGTAGTTAAAGATGTTGCAGAATCAGGTGGCTATGGCGTAGTATTCGGTAACGAATTGTCATTAGAACGCCTTTACGAACTTAAAAAAGCAATTCAAAAAGAGCCACGCAGATTCATAGCACAAGAAATTATAGAATTCAACGACTTAAAAGTAGTTGAACACGGTGTTGCAACTGAAAGAAAAGCAGATTTACGTGCATTTGTGCTTATGGGTGAAGAGCCTGTAGTATGGAAATCAGGACTTACCCGTTTTGCAAAGGATGCTAATTCATTCGTCGTAAACTCATCACAGGGAGGAGGCTTTAAGGACACATGGGTATTATCTCGATAAAATCAAGTGATAATCTTTTCTGGCTTGGTCGTTATGTTGAGCGTGTGTTCACAACGCTTAAAGCCTTTACCGAATGTTATGACATTATGATTGATATAAATGACGAAGAATACATAAACTTTTGTCGTCGTTTAGGTATTGCAAACAATTATTCTTGTCGTCAGGAGTTTATCAGTTCGTTTTTGTTTGATGCAAACGACCCTGCATCAATTTATTCTTCACTTCTTCACGCTTATGATAATGCGGTTGAAATGAGAAATGTAATTTCATCTGATACTTTGTCATATCTTCAACTTGCAGTTGATATTATGGAAAAAAGCAGTAGCAGTAATGCTCCACTTCTTAAAGTGCAAGAGGTTACTGACTGGATTTTCGCATTCTGGGGTAGTGCCGACGATAATATTGAGGCTGAGGCATCGAGAAATATTCTTAAATTCGGCAGAAGTATAGAACGCCTTGATTTATATACAAGACTTGATTACCCCGCAGAATTACTGAAAAAAGAGTTTTCAATAATGTTAAATAGACTTTATAAAGTGGGGATTGATTTCAATGCTAACTCAATTGAACGTCTTACCCGTATGATTTTAGAAGAAGAGGATTATTCACCTTATAAATTCTCAATTCAGAATGAGTTATCTCAACTTTTTGTGACGGGAGTGATGTAAAATGGCAGTTTTAGATTTTTCTTACAATATGTCGATTAAATTTTCAATGCCCGTAATCAAGCATTGTTACACTCTCCGTTGTATTCCGTTAGAGTGTGAAAATCAGCATATTGAAGATATTAAAGTGACGGTTTTCCCTGAAAATGAGCTTACTTATTCAAATGATGGCTTTGGCAACATTCTCGTAACTGACCGTATTGTTACAATGCATAATGAATTTACGGTAGATGTTACGGGTACAGTAACAACAGGGGCTCATATTACACCTGAAAACGACTTGAATCCCGTTTATAAATACCCTACAAACTTTACAAAATGTGGTGCTGAACTCAACAAAATGTTTGAGCGTATTCAGGTGGGTATTTCTGATGACGCGGTTGATACCGCTATGAAATTCACAAGGGCAATCCGTGCAAATATTGTGTATAAATCAGGTTCAACAAGTGTTGTTACCACTGCGGAAGAAGCACTTCTCAATGGTGCAGGTGTGTGTCAGGACTATTCTCACATTCTTTTGGCACTTCTTCGTAAAGCCGAAATTCCTGCGCGCTATGTGGTGGGTATGATGGTAGGCGAGGGTGAAACTCACGCTTGGGTTGAGGTTTATCACAACGGAAGTTGGCACGGTGTTGACCCTACAAACAACCGCCTTGCTGATGAAAATTATATTATCATCAGTCGTGGTAGAGATTTTGCCGACTGTGGTATTAACCGAGGACTTTTAACCGGTGGCGGAAATCAAACCCAAACAGTATCATTAAAGGTAACTAAAAGATAGGAATAAATTATGGATATTGGTTTATCATCTGCTTGTTTTTACCCTCTTGAAACGGAAAAATCTGTTTTAAGAGCGTGCAAAACAGGTGCCAAAACAATTGAAATCTTTATGAATGCAAACTCAGAGTTTCAACCTGATTATGTAAAAAATCTGGCAGAAATCTGTGCATCTTATGGTGTTAAAGTAGCGTCAGTGCATACAATGGGTTCATTTACTGAATCTTTTCACCTTTTCAGTTCGTATAAACGCAGATTTTTTGAGGCAAAAGATACCTCATTCAAACGCCATTTTGACGTTATGCACACTCTCGGAGCAGAAGTTCTTGTTATGCACGGAATAAAGAAACCGGGCAGTATTTCTGACGAAGAATACTTTGACCGTTTTGGTGAATTAATTCATATGGGTAAAGCCGAAGGGCTTAAAGTCTGTCAGGAAAATGTTGTTCACTACCGTAGTGAAAGTCCTGATTTACTTTTACGTATGGGGGAATATATCGGTGACGATTTCAATATGGTTTTCGATATTAAACAATCTGTAAGAACGGGCGTTGACCCATTCTTCTTTGCAGAAAAATTGCATAAATATATCCGCCATATTCACATAAGTGACCATAACAGCGAAAAAGATTGTTTTGTGCCTTGTAAAAACGGCGATTTTGATTTCAAAAAGTTCTTCCAGCTTATGAAAAGTTATAATTATAAAGGTGATTTTATCATTGAACTCTATGAAAATGGCTATGAAAGTGATAAAGAACTAAGGTTTGCTATGGATGAACTTAAAAAATTGTTGTAAACACTTTACATTGCGATTTGAAATGTGTTACAATACTATATATAGTAAAATATAGGAAGTGTTTTTATGAAATGTCCATTTTGTGGATTTGAAGAAAGTAAAGTTATTGACTCACGCCCAACTGACGAGGGTGAAAGAATTCGCCGCCGTCGTGAGTGCATTAAGTGTGCAAAAAGATTTACTACTTATGAAATAATTGAAAGTGTACCTATTGTTGTTGTCAAGAAAGACAAAACACGCGAAGTGTTTGACAGACAAAAACTTATTAAAGGTATGCTTACTGCTTGTGAAAAACGTCCTGTTTCAATGGAAACTATTGAAAGAGCAGTCAGCGAAATTGAGTCAACATTACAAAATTCACTTGACCGTGAAGTAACATCTGTTCGTGTTGGCGAGCTTGTTATGGAACAGCTTAAAGAAATTGACCAGGTGGCTTATGTCCGTTTTGCATCAGTTTATAAGCAGTTCAAAGATGTAAACGCATTTATGGAAGAACTTTCAAATTTCCTTGACAAGAAATAAGAAAAACAAATATTTAGTAGAACGGAGTGTTATTATGAAAAGAATGGTTTCGAAAATCTTTTGTGTCATAATGGCACTTTGCGTCTTTTTAGGCGCAATGCCGGTTATGTCTTTTGCAGGTGAAAAGGTCACTTACATTTCAGGTGAGGGTGAAACAGTATCTGTAATTGATATAAGACCTGATGCAGAACTGCCCATAATTAAAGGCGGAACAGTGTCTAACTTTTACGGAAACAGCTTATCAACAGATGTTGATACATCAAGATATTTTTATAATCAGTTGACTGATACCCAGAAAATAATTTATGATAGTTTGTTGAGTGCTGGTATTGTGGAACAGATTGAAATTGATATTGCTGACGCACCTTCTACAGGTACAGGAACAACTAGTGACGATGCAGAAAGTGCAGCAAATTCTCAGTTGTTTCAAGATGTTATTATGGCACTTAGTGCGTTGCCTGAAGATAATCCAATGTATTTTTGGGTAAGCGGTTTTGGTTATGGTTATAACGGTACAATGGGCGTATCAGGAACAACTTATATCTGCAAACTTACTACGGTTATAGTTAAAGTAAGTCTAAATGAAACTCATTTTGCTGATTGGACAGACGTTCAGACAAAATATGATGCGGTTGTAGAAAAGTTAGAAACAATTAAAGTTAATGGTATTAGCCGATACGAAAAAGTGAAATCCATTCACGATTATCTTGCTGATAACATTGTATATGACCCCAATGTTATAGATAATTTAAGCCCGGCAGCTAATGACTTTGATGTTTATGGGGCATTGATTAATGGTGTTTGTGTCTGCGAAGGTTATGCGGAAGCGATGAAACTGCTTTGCGACCGCGAGGGAATTCCGTGCCTTACTGTTGTAGGTAATGCGGGCGGTGCTCATAAGTGGAACTATGTTCAGATGGATGACGGAAAATGGTATTTGCTTGACGCCACCTGGAATGACCAGGAATCATATACATTTTATAGTTATTTTATAATAGGCAGTTCGGCAAAAGCTCCTTATTTTTCAAACTCTAACGTAGCAGATTCAACAGTTCATATACCAACAGGTACAATGTATTCATTAGCAACCACTGCACTTGCTTATCCTACGCTTGCAACTGCAAATTACGGTGTAACATTTCTTAACCCAAGTACTGGTGACATGGCAGTTGATAATACCCGTAATTGTATTCTTGTTGGCAAGGGGATTACAAGCTATATAAATTATCTGTATAGTGGCGGTGATTATTCAAGAACAAAAACAGGTAGTGGAACAACAGGTACATCTGTTACAGTTTCGGACTCAGAAAAATCAAAAACATACGTTGTCGCTATGCGTGGCGATATTAACGCTTCAAACACGGTAACGACAGATGACTACACACTTGTAGTATCAACTGCAACAGCTAAAAATGCAGTAACTGCAAATACTGCGAAGTATTATGCAGGCGATATGACACAGGACGGTGCAATAGATGGTTTTGATGCTATCGCATTAGATTTGTATATTAAAGATATAATAGTTTTTGATTAAAAAATAAGCAAAAAACAACAAAAACCGATTGAGGATTTTCCCCAATCGGTCTTTTTTAATATTTGTGGAATTTTCGTAGTGCTGTGGCAATGGGTAGAATAAGAATTCCCAACACCACATTACCTATACAATGCATAATATCAAATGAAAATCCTGCAACAATCCACGCAACCATTCCCTTAAAATCAAGTCCAAATAACAACGCTTGTGCAGGGGCATAAAGTGTACCGTATAAAATGCCATGAAGTCCCGAAACAATCATATAAACAGGAACAGCAACTGCAGGTTTCATGTTTTTTGGTAAAAGCATAACCGCACCCCAAAGAACAGTCCATATATATAAGTATGGTACCCACCACACGCCAAATCCATAAACTAATCCCGATAACAGAACAAATATGTAAATGGGCTTTAAGGCATCTTTACGATATACTATTGTGTATGCAGTAATAAGCGTGCCTAACAAATGCACGTTAGGAATACCCTCAAGCAACAACTTTGATAGTAACATTATTACGCCTAACATAGTAAACACAATAATATCTACTAACTTTTTATACTTTTCACTTCTCATATTATGCCTTTGTTGCTACAAATGAGTAAGTTGCACCGTCAACAACATCGGTTGTATCAACACCACTCATAGCGTATTCGCCATTAACATAAAATGCCCAGTAAGCACCATCGGCGTTGTAGTCATATTTAATACCATTTACAGTATCAACCACAAGACCATAGTCACCCTCTGTGCCTGAAATAAGCTTTTCAGCAACAAGTGCCTCGCCAACAGTTTTGGCGTCTGTTTTGATGTCAAAGGATTTTTCACTTCCGTCAAGGTCCACTACCTTAAACACAAAAGTTTTTTCTATCTTTGCATCTCCTGTGTTTGTGTTACTATCGTTTCCACACGCTGCAAATGTAAGTGCCATAGCCACAATAAGCACCAGCGAGAGAACAGACAGTACTACTTTTGAATTCATTACATTTTTCATACCTGTAATCTCCTTAATATTTTATTTTTGACACAAGCTTATCGCTATATCGGTTTTCGCGACAACGATAACGCAGAACCGGGTATTCCGACTTGCAGACTAAATTGTGAACCTCGTCTTCTCAAGAAAAACCTCAATGACTTTACTCTTGTGGCAAAGAGTATGAAAATCACTCATCTGCTTACGGCGACGGACTCGTTCAGGATTCTAACCTGATTCCCCGACATTCTTAACCTGTACCGAAATAATTATATACTTACATATAAAATAAATCAACAAAAACTTGATTTATAGGGTAAATGATATTAAAATAGTTTTATAAATTTTATGGACGTGATTATATGAAAAGGAAAATTATAATACCAATCGCAATAGTATTAACGTTAGGGATTTTCACAACAGGAATATTCTTTGGGGTGCGTACAATGAAATTAAATGAATACAAAAACACAGAATTAAATTTGCCCAAGGGATTCACAATAACCGCTCACACAGGTTGTATGGAAACTGAAGAAAACTCTCTTGACTCAATAAAAAAAGGCATTGAAAATGGCGCACAGATTGTTGAGTTCGACTTGTATTTCACAAAAGACGGAGCACCCGTACTTGCTCACGACGAGCCAAAAGGTAACGAAGTTACATTAAACGAAGCGTTCAAATATCTTCGTATATTCAAAGACGCAAAAGCAAATGTTGATATAAAAACTGTTGACGCATTAGAAAAAGTGTACCCGTTAGCAAAAGAAAATAATGTTGCTGACAGAATTTTCTATACAGGTGTAAAAGATGAATTTGTTGATGCAGTAAAGAAGAATAGTCCTGAAATAAAATACTATCTTAATGTGGATGTAGAAAAATCAAGAAATACTGACAAAGAATACTTGCTTTCGCTCGTTGAAAAAGTGAAAAAAGCAGGAGCTATCGGCATAAACTTTAATTATAAAAATGCATCAAAAGAACTTGTAGATATTTTCCATGAAAATGATTTATTAGTGTCAATCTGGACAGTTGACAGCGAATACAATATGTATAAAATTTTGTCTTTTGGTCCTGATAATATTACTACAAGACACCCTGACAAACTATCAAAAATTATTGACCAAAAAAATTAAGGAAATTTGTCAAAATTATTGACTTTTTCTCAAATTTTATTTATAGTTATCTCATACCAATTAGGGTGGGGCGATTTGTGTTTTAATCGTCAAATCCCAACTATATCTATCGGTTGGAAAGGGGCTGCATAATTGAAAAACAATCCAGTTATTATTGACCTCAAAAACATAAGCGTAAGCTTTGACAATCAGAAAATACTCAATAACATTAGTCTTTATATCCGTGACGGTGAGTTTATCACTTTGCTCGGTCCTTCGGGCTGTGGTAAAACAACAACTTTGCGTATTATCGCAGGTTTCTTACAGCAGGATAGTGGTGATGTTATTTTCGAAGGAAAAAATATCAATGGTGTGCCTGCATATAAAAGACAGGTTAACACCATTTTTCAGCGTTATGCCTTATTTCCTCACTTGAATGTTTATGAAAATATTGCATTCGGTCTTCGTCTAAAAAAGTGGAAAGAAGATGCAATTAAAGAAAAGGTAAGCGAAATGCTTACTCTCGTTAATCTCAAAGGTTTTGGTCCTCGTCGTATTGACTCACTTTCAGGTGGTCAGCAACAACGAGTTGCTATTGCACGTGCGTTGGCAGTTAATCCTCGCGTGGTGCTTCTTGATGAGCCACTTGGCGCACTTGACCTTAAACTTCGTAAAGATATGCAGATTGAACTTAAAAACA
>CALBKQ010000008.1 GCA_937895645.1 uncultured Clostridia bacterium | reverse complement strand
CCGTAGTCACGAAGAAGCTGAGCAACGATTTTTGTAATGTAACCTGCTTTGCCGAAATCCTTTGTATAAACTGCGCCGTGATAGCTTTCGTCAGGTTGTGTAAGTCCAGGAAATTTATCATTCTGTTCCCAATCAAAATTACCGCTGTCAATAACCGCACCACCGATAATATTAGCGTGACCTTCCATATATTTTGTTGTAGAATGAGTAACAATGTCAGCACCAAATTCAAATGGTCTGCAGTTAATTGGAGTAGGGAATGTGTTGTCAATAATAAGAGGAACACCGTTAGCGTGAGCAATCTTTGCAAATTTCTCAATATCAAGAATATCAAGTGATGGATTTGCAATAGTTTCACCGAAAAGTGCCTTTGTGTTAGGCTTGAAAGCAGCCTGAATTTCTTCTTCACTTGCATTCGGGTCAACAAATGTAACTTCAATGCCTAACTTTCTCATTGTAACATTGAAAAGGTTGAATGTACCACCGTAAATTGTAGCAGCACTTACAAAGTGGTCACCAGCACCCATAATGTTAATGAGTGAAAAGAAGTTTGCAGCTTGTCCTGAAGAAGTAAGGACACCCGCAACACCACCCTCAAGCATTGTGATTTTCTGTGCAACTGCATCACTTGTAGGGTTTGCAAGACGAGTATACATATAGCCTGGCTCAAGGTCAAAAAGTTTAGCCATAGCCTCACTTGTATCATATTTGAATGTTGTACTTTGATTTATAGGGAGTACTCTTGGTTCACCATTTTTAGGGCGATAAGCACCTTGAACGCAATTAGTTTCTATTTTATAAGCCATTTTAATCAATCCTCCAAAAATTTCTTCATAAGTGCAACGCCGCTATCTACGAAAACGCCGGTTGCCTTTGCAGTTTCTTCGTTGATAGTATCAACGCCATTTACTTCATTATTCTTATGATAAATCATAAATGGAACAGGGTCAGATGCGTGAGTTGCAGTAACAATAGGTGTTGGATGGTCAGGAAGAATCATAATCTTGTAATCATCATAATCTTTAAGACCGTCAAAGAGAATAGGGAGCACTTGCTCGTCAATAATCTCAATAGCACGAACTTTGTTTTCAGGCTCACGTCTGTGACCACATTCGTCTGGTGCTTCAATGTGAATGTAAGCGTAGTCACAACCGTTTTTGAGTGCGTCAACAGCAGCTTGTGCTTTGCCCTTGAAGTTAGTGTCAATATATCCTGTTGCACCCTCTACATCGGGTGTATCCATTTTTGCGCATTTGCCGATACCTTTAAGCAAATCAACTGCTGAAATTACAGCACCTTTAATGCCATACAATTCCCCAAATGGTGAAAGTGCAGGCTTTTTGCCCTCACCCCAAAGCCAGATTGAGTTTGCAGGACGTTTGCCATTCTTAATTCTTTCAAGATTTACAGGGTGGTCTTTAAGTAAATCGTAACTTTCTTTCATCATTCTGATTAAGTCAGTTGCGTTTTCGCTTGTTGAAAGATATTCGCCCACAACTCTGCCTGAAATATCGTGTGGGGGAGTCATATTTCCTAAATCTGTTGTACCATTATCCCATACAAGACAATGACGGTAGCTTACACCACTGTAGAATTTGTAAATGTCGTTACCAAAATGTTCTTGTACTGTTGCAATAATCTTTTCGGCTTCCTCTGTTGAAATATCGTCAGCACAGTAGTCAACCATAGTCTTATCTGCATAGTTTTCTTCGTCTGATAATGTAACGATATTACAACGGAGTGTAACATCTGTGTCTTTAAGGTCAACGCCGATACTTGCAGCCTCAAGTGGACTTCTGCCTGTGTAGTAAATTGATGGGTCAAATCCCATAACGCTCATATTTGCAACGTCACTACCCGGTTTCATCCCGTCGGGAACAGTCTTAACAAGACCTACAGTACCTTTTTTAGCGAGTGAGTCAAAGTTTGGTTTGTTTGCCATCATCATAGGTGTTTTACCATCAAACTGAGGAACAGGGTAGTCCGCCATTCCGTCATATAAAACTACAACATATTTCATAAAAATTGCCTCCAGGGGATAAAAGTTTATTCGCTGATTTCTTCTGAAGTTTCTTTTACTTCTTCAATAACTTCAGTTTCAGCTGTTTCTTCAACAGCTTCTTCAATAACTGTTTCTTCTGCTGATTCTTCAACAACCTGTTCTTCCACTACTGCTTCAACATTAGTTTCTAAATCTCTTTCAATATATGAATATAAAACAGGTGGTTCTACATTTGCGTCTGGATTGTATTCTGCATTTTCTTCAGGAACAACAGGTAAAATGCCGAATTCATCAGGTGTAGCAATACCTGAAATAATAGCATTATGTTTTAAGTTTTCATAATACATAGCATATGTGCATTGTGTATATGGTGCAACATAAAGAAGTGCAATACCAAATGTAACAGCAACTAACATATACCAGAAGAAAAATGAAAAATCAAGAATGAAAAGGTCGCCTTTGAAACCATCAGTCATTCGTTTGCTTAAATCTCTTGCTTGTTTTGGGTCAAGGTTAGGATTATCGTGAATAATCTGTTCAACAAAGAACCATTCATAATGCTTGATAATACCAGGAACAATTAATAACAATGTCCAAAGAGCTACAAAAATTTCTTTAATAACGCCAACTTTGAAGTACGTGCCATAATTGTCAAGACCTTCACGGTAAAGTGATTTCCAGTCAGGATTCTGTCCACGGAGATGATTAAGGAAATAACCTGCCATACCAATTGTAAAAGGAATAAGTAACCATGCAATAAAACTTGAACCGCCTGAAGTGCTACTGCTTGTTACTTCACCATCTTCAGAAAAATTCATAACCAGACTGAAACCGCCACTGATTGCACCTTGAATCAAGGAAAGTGGAAGACAAGCAAGAGCCATATTAAGCCATTTGCGGTCAACACCTATAAATTCGCGAGCCTGTTGTTTAATTGCTGTTCTGTTCAAAATTTCCATAATAACCCCTCTTTCATAAATTGGTTAATATAATTTTATCATATACAATAGGTATTGTCAAAATAAATTCTGCATTCTGAATTCTGCATTTATTCAATTCCCCAACCACTTATATTTCCTCTCTGCATACCACCAATAATCTTTTGGCGAAGTGCAGGGTAGCGTTTTTCTAACTCCGCAAGAAGATTTTTAGTGTCTTCACGATTTGTTTTCTCGTCTGCAGGACAACGACTTTCAACGATTGGCACATTTTCTTTGTTTGTTACTCGTGTAATGTCTGTTTCATAAGCGAAAATCATGGGTCTAATCATATATAAGTCTTTTCTTGAAAGATACGAAACAGGGGAGAAGCATTCAGCCCTACCGTTACCGAATAAATTCATAATAAAGGTTTCTGCAGCATCGTCAAGGTGATGCCCGAGGGCTATTTTGTTGCATCCTAACTCTTTCGCAGTATCGTGCAAAAGTCCCCGACGCATTCTTGCACACAAACTGCAAGGATTACTCTCTTTACGCTCTTCAAATATAATGTGATAGAGTTCAGTTTTCTTTATAATATATGGTATATCGTGTTTGTCGCATATTGCCTGAATTTCAGAGTAATCTGCACACTCATTATTAAATTGTGGGTCAAGTGTTATAGCACAAAGGTCAAATTTTTTAGGATAAAAAATTTTAAGATTAGCAAGGCACAAAAGCATAACAACACTATCTTTACCGCCGGAAACACAAATACCGATTTTGTCGCCATCTTCAATCATATTGTATTTATCAACTGCTGCACGGACTAAACTTAATAACTTTTGCACTTATTACACCTCGCTTAAAACATATTACCAACATTTTATATCAATATTAGTTAAAAGTAAACAAATATTTTCAAAAATAATAAAAAAGAAAAATATATAAAAAATAAAGAAAATTAAAGAAAAACAGAGATTTATATTTATCTCATTAAATTTTCAAAAAAATGTGTTGACATTGCACTTTTCCTTTGATATAATTCTCAAGCAATTAAAAATATTATTCGGAGGTAAGTTCTATGTCAACTTATATGCCAAAAAAGGGCGACATTACCCGTAACTGGTATGTGCTTGACGCAGCAGGTAAAACACTTGGTAGCGTAGCTGCTGAAGCTGCTGTTCTTCTCAGAGGTAAGCACAAGCCAACATTCACTCCTCATGCTGATTGTGGTGACCACGTAATCATCATTAAT
>CALBKQ010000007.1 GCA_937895645.1 uncultured Clostridia bacterium | reverse complement strand
TTATCCGTATCAACAGTCAGTCAGGCAAGGGCGGTGTTGCTTATATTATGGCAGAGTACGGATACAATATGCCAAAGGCAATGCACCCCGAATTCTCAAAGATTGTGCAAAAGGTTTGCGACGAAAAGGGCAAGGAGCTTCAAAAGGAAGAAGTATTTGCACTTTTCAAGCAGGAATACCTCAATGTTACAGGTCCTTACAAATTGCTTAGTTACAAGTTCTACGAAGAACGCGAACACGGTGAAGACCAGTCAAGAGTACACTTTGTTGGTACTGTTCAATACAATGGCAACGAGCCACAACAAATTGAAGGTATCGCATCAGGTCCTATCAGTGCATTCTGTCAGGCTATGAATACAATAGGTCTTGGTGATTATCACTTCATTGACTACTCTGAACACGCTATTTCATTGGGCTCAGACTCAAAGGCGGTCAGCTATATTCACATTACAAACCCACAAGGCAAGGATGTTTTTGGTATTGGTATTTCACACAATATCAACTATGCATCTATTAAGGGTATTCTTTGTGCCGTTAACCGTTGTTTACCTAATGTTGTTAGAAAGGACTAATGATTATGAAAGAATATAATATTGTTGTATTAAAAGGTGACGGAATAGGTCCTGAAATCGTTGACGAGGCACTTAAAGTCCTTGACGCAACGGGCGAAAAGTACGGATTTAAGTTTAACTATGATTATCAGTTAATCGGTGGTGCTGCTATTGACGCTACAGGTGAGCCTCTTCCACAAACAACTATTGACGCCTGTAAAAAATCGGACTGTGTATTTTTAGGTGCTGTAGGTGGTCCTAAATGGGACACACTCCCCGGTAATCAACGCCCTGAAAAGGGACTTTTAGGTATTCGTGGTGCGTTAGGACTTTATGCAAACCTTCGCCCTGCAAAGATTTTTGAGCCACTTAAATCTGCTTCACCTATTAAAGACAGTATTATTGGTGACGGACTTGACATTATGATTGTCCGTGAACTTACAGGTGGTATTTACTTCGGTGAACGTGGTCGCAAAGAGGTTGAAGGCACCCCTGCGGCTTATGACACTGAAATGTATTCAGTCCCTGAAATTGAAAGAATTGCAAGAACTGCATACGAAATGGCTATGAAACGCAATAAGAAACTTACAAGCGTTGACAAGGCAAATGTTCTTGAAAGTTCTCGTCTTTGGAGAGAAACTGTTATTAAAATGTCAGAGGAATACCCTGAAGTTGAACTTTCACATATGTATGTTGACAACTGTGCTATGCAGTTAGTTAGAAATCCTGGTCAGTTTGATGTTATTGTTACTTCAAACATTTTTGGTGATATTCTTTCTGACGAGGCATCAATGATTAGTGGTTCAATCGGTATGTTAGCAAGTGCATCTCTTGCAACAGGCAAAATGGGACTTTATGAGCCTATTCACGGCTCTGCAC
>CALBKQ010000006.1 GCA_937895645.1 uncultured Clostridia bacterium | reverse complement strand
TGGAAGTCCTTCGTCATCATCTGCGCCGAAAGGAAATCCCTGGTTGTCATCGGGTAAAACTGAAAAGCTACCTGCGTCTGCACTCTGATAAGAAACAGCTGGTGCTGATTCTGGTCTTGCAGCTGCATAAGTATTGTTACCGCCTTCACTCTTGCTTCCGCAGAATGAAACATTATTTGCAATAACCTGAACTGACTTTCTCTTGTTTCCGTCTTTGTCTGTGAAGTTATCTGTCTGAAGTGAACCTTCAATAGCAATCATAGAACCTTTGTGAAAGTAACGAGAAACGAAATCAGCAGTTTGACGCCATGCAGTAACATCAATAAAGTCAGCTTTTCTTTCTTCGCCTGCTTTCTGGTAACTTCTGTCTACAGCAACCTGAAAGCGAACTACTGAAACACCTGATGGTGTTGTACGAAGCTCGGGGTCAAATGTTAATCTACCCATAAGAACTACAGTATTAATCATCTTATTTTCCTCCGATTACTTCTTAACTACTAATGTTCTGAGAACACCGTCAGTAATTTTTGCAATTCTTTCAAGCTCAGCTGGGAACTCAGGATTTGCCTCATAATTATAGAGAACATAGTAACCTTCAGCTTCATCATTGATAAGGTAAGCAAGTCTTCTCTTGCCCCACTCATCAACGCTTTCAAGAGTGCCGTTTGATTCCATAAGAGCCTTAAATTTTTCTACAAGCTCTTTTGCAGCTTCTTCACCATGGCTAAGTGAGAAAACCATAATAGTCTCATACTTTGACATTCTTTTACACCTCCTTGTGGACTTTGCCCCCCAAACTCTCCTTGGGAGGAAGGATATGGATTGAATAAAATTATCCATAGCAAATATGAATTGTAACAAAAAAAGGCCTGATTGTCAAGCCTTTTCTTTTAATTCTTTTATTTTAGATAGCTTAGGTAATTCTCGTTTTTTACGAATATAAAGTTTCTCTTGATACTCACCGTCATCACACTTTTCAACCACAACCATAAACAATGTAATAAGCAACAGATATGGCAACGGGCAAAGAATACCCGGATTTACAAGTGACATCATTTCAAGGCTTATATATGACAAGAAAATTGTCATATTAAAAAGTGTAGCCTTTTTCCATATAAGCATATTTCTTCGAATAAACTGATACACAAACGCAACAATACCAACAACGCCAAAACTTGCTGCAATTTGAATAGGCTCACAATGATACCAGCAAAGCGCAAACTCTTTTGATGCATGAACATCACGGTTACCCATATAGCCAAGTCCCGTACCAAAAATTGGTTGTGTAAGGAAATCGTTTATACCACGGGCATAATGAATTGCTCTGACTTCTGTACTTTCACCCATAAGGAATCCGTTAACAGCAGTAAACAATCTATCAAGAGTATAGCCTAAAAACTGTGTAACCTGTGGTGAAAACGCAAGAAAACCAAATAAAAGACAAATGATTATGAACACATAAGCCAGTCGGCGTCTACGGTCATAAAGCATATACATAACAATACACATTACAATCTCAACAGAGCCAAAAACCATTCCCCCGCGTGAGCCTGTAAGCAAAAGTGCAAAGTAGAATATAAATCCGAACACGGTTGCATAAGATTTCTGGTTTGCCATTAAAAATGCAAATGGCATTGTAATCATAATAATTGTTGAAAGGTTATTTCGCCATTGAATATAAAGAAGACCTTGTCGGTCAAGAACGTCATTGATATTTATAAGGTAATGCGAAATCACCATAAATGCTGCAAAGCAACCAGCTACTACCATAATTTTGGTAAGCATATTGAGAAGTGAATAGTCTTTTCTTACGCTTATATGTGCATAGAAATAAGAGTAAATCAACACCATTCCAAAGCCTAAACCTAACATGTGGTAAATTGATGTGCCTGAAAAATACTCTTGTGGTGAGATAAACCCTATACCACCTAAAAGAATTGATGCTGATACAAACACCATAGGTTTGAATTGTGAACCTTTTGTTGTAAGTGGTTTCCAGTAAGCAATAACATTAAATAAAACCATTGGAATAAGCGGTAATGCCAACCACTTATATTGCATAAAGTCATCAAAAGAGTCATAACACCTTATAGCAATCAAATATGTGAACATAAATGGTATGAGTCCTGCCATAAGGTCGTTACTCAAAACTATTGTTATACCAATAATATAGGCAAAAAATATTGTACCAAGAATTTCAATTTTCGCCTCAGGTAAATATGAAGATGCCGTTGTAATTATTCCCGCAAGGCAGAACAAAACAGCAATCCACCTGTCACTTATGAGGAATGCTCTGATATTCTGTATTCTGTTTTGAGCTTTTTCTGACTTAAAAACAGATTCCATTATAATTACTCCCATACTTCATCATTATAATTATATAGGAAAATCTACATTTTTCAATAATAATTACAAAACCTTAATAATTATTACAAAATTCTTACAGAATTTATATTTTACTTTTTAATTAAGTATGGTAAAATGATTTCAGGTGATAAATCTATGATTTTAACAATAAACAACGTTACAAAAAGTTTTGGCGAAAAACAAGTGCTTAAAGGTATTTCATTTTCTGCCGAAAGCGGAAAAGCTGTTGGCATTTTAGGTCGCAACGGTGCAGGTAAAACCACACTTATCCGTATTATTATGGATGTTTTTGGTGCCGATAGCGGAGAAGTCTATCTTGACGGAAAATCTATAAGCAAACAAAAAATCCGTATAGGTTATTTACCCGAAGAGCGTGGGCTATACCCAAAACACAAAATTATGGAGCAGTTGGTATATTTCGCCTCACTTCAGGGGGTTGACAAAAAGACTGCTATAAGTAATGCAAATGCACTTTTTAAGCGTCTTGAAATTGAAGAATATAAAAATCGCAGACTTGATACACTATCAAAAGGTAATCAGCAGAAAGTACAACTCATTGCAACTCTTATTACAAATCCCGATTTGATTATTCTTGACGAGCCATTTTCAGGACTTGACCCTGTTAACGCGTCACTCCTTAAAGATTTGGTTAAAGATTTAATCAAAGATGGCAAACTTGTGCTTTTCTCAAGCCACCAGATGAACTATATTGAGGAATTTTGCAATGAGATTTTAATACTTAATGGTGGTAAAATTGTTCTTGGTGGGTCAATCAAAGAAATCAAACGCAGTTACGCGAGAAACATCATTGAAATTACAACAGAAAATGCTATGACTGTTGAGGATTTTCTTAAAACTTCAGAGCCTGACTTTATTAAGCGTGTTTCAGTTAACGAAGATAAAGTCATAGTAACCCTGAAAGACGAAAACTTCAAGGACAAACTTATGGAAACTCTTTCACAATTTGGCAACTCTATTGACGGGTTTGCAGTTAAAGAGCCTACTCTTAACGAGATTTTTGTATCATATACGGAGGGGCAGATATGAAACAGTTTTTTACAGTATTTAAGTTTGAATTTATCAATTTTATAAAGAACAAGATTTTTATTGGTCTTACTTTGGCTTTAGCCTTTATTATTACAATAGTTGCATTCTTCCCCAGACTTGCAAACGGTAAAGATATTTCATTGAATTTTGGAGACGATACAGTTCCAAGCCTTCTTATTGTAAACAATTCAGGCGACGAAGCTCTTACAGATGCTTTGAAATCTGCGTTGACTGATTATGAAATCACCGTTGACAAATATGACCTTGAAAAAGTCAAAGACCTTGTAATTAACGAAGATTACAAAATGGCAATCGTTATTGACTCACCTCTTGAATATAATTATGTTGTTGATAATCTAGGACTTTATGATACAACATCATATATAATCAATGAAATTCTGCTGACCTCATACAAGTCGAATTATCTTGCCAATGCAGGACTCTCGCCCAATGAAATCGCAGAATTTTCAAGTGCTTTTGTTACAAGTGAGTCTATTATCGTTGGTCAGGACCAGACCCAAAGCTTTTTCCACGCTTATCTTCTTATGATGGTGCTTTATATGGCTGTGCTTATTTATGGTCAACTTGTAGCACAAAGTGTTGCAACAGAAAAGAGTTCAAGGGCTATGGAATTACTTATTACATCTGCAAACCCAAAAAGTCTTATTTTCGGCAAGGTCATAGGCACAGGCGTTGCAGGGCTTGCTCAGATTACCGCATTGCTTTTGTGGGGTGTAATCTGTATAGCAATTAACAAAGATTACCTTGCCGACAACGAAGTGTTATCAATGTTTATGAACATTTCTCCATCAGTTATTATTTATACAGTTATATTCTTTGTTTTGGGATTTGCTCTTTATGCTTTCTTAAACGGTGCTATGGGGTCAATGGCATCAAAACTTGAAGATGTTGGCACTCTTACAATGCCTGTTATGTTCACATTCATTGTAAGTTTTGTAATTACAATATCATTTATGAGCGCCGATAATATTGACAGTGTATTGATAAACGTATTGTCATATATTCCGTTTACTGCACCAATGGCTATGTTTGCTAGAATCTGTATGGGCACCGCAAGTCACCTTGAAGCACTTATTTCAATTATAATACTGATAATTTCAATTTATGGTGTAGGACGCCTTGCAGTTGCGATTTACAGAATAGGCATTTTAATGTACGGCAAACCACCAAAATTTAATGAAATTGTAAGGGCGTTAAAGAAAAACAAATAATCCAGAATTCACAAAATATTAAAAATTTATATATTTTTATTCAACATTTATGTGATATTCTTTAACCGTGGTCACAGATATACGGACCACAATCCCCTTTCATTTTCATTCTCCTTTTATAAGAAAAAGAGCTTTCACCCGGAAAGCTCTTTTTTCTTTTTTTATATTTGATTTTTATTATGTGTTCTTCATAATGATTGAGCCTACGCACTCACCTACGTGTTCACAAGCGTCGGCACAAGCCTCAAAACAATCATAAATTTTGTACCATGCGATTGTTGTAAGAACATCAGTTGAGTTCTTTGTAATCTCGTGCATTGAAGCAAGATACAACTTATCGCATTCTTCTTCAACATCATTACACTCAACAATAAGTGGTTGAATTTTCTTTGATTTTTTGAAGTTTTCGAACTCGCCCATAATAGCACAAAGCAAGTCACAAGCTTTTACAATGTTATTTGCATAAGTAACTGCAAAAGGCTCAATAGTTTTGATATCATAAATATATAATTTCTGAAGCACTTCTTCTAAAGTATCAAGCACATTGTCAAGTTCGTGGCTGAGCATATCAAGGTCTTCACGCTCAACAGGTGTAACAAACGCTTTTGCAAGTGCTTTGTTCATTTCGTGTTTCTTTTTGTCTGCACTCTGCTCAAAAGTGTGCATTTCTTTAAGCATTGTTTCAAGTTTACCTGCATCATAACTTGTAAGACATTCAACAAGATATGATGATGCTTTTTTTGCAAGTGATGCACATTCTATAAAATTTTCAAAATAAAATTTATCGCCTTTAGCCATTTTTTAACATCCTTTCTATCAGGTGAAAATAAACATAAATAATTTTGTCATTAAGAAACCAACTAATCCACAACCCGGGAATGTAAGCACCCATGTAAGTACCATTTCTTTAACAACACCAAAATTGATAGCAGAAACGCGTTTTACTGCACCAACACCCATAATAGATGTTGTTTTTGCGTGAGTTGTTGATACAGGAAGGCTGAATACTGAACAAATTAAAAGTGAGATTGCAGCAGCAATGTCTGCTGAAAATCCCTGATATTTTTCAAGTTTAACCATATCCATACCAACGGATTTAATAATCTTTTTACCACCCATTGCTGTACCTGCTGCCATAACTACTGAGCAGACAATCATAAGCCACAGGTAATCTTGTGCAATATTGATGTCAGATGGTAATCCTTGTCCCTTTGACATATATACACAAAGAAGCACAACGCCCATAAATTTTTGACCGTCCTGTGCACCGTGCATAAAAGCCATTGACGCAGCACCAACAATCTGTGCACCTCTGAAAAATGGTTCAGTTTTCGGTCTGTCTGCATTATAGAAGATTTTTGTAACTACCTTACAAACAATCCAACCAAGACCAAAACCGAGTATTACAGAAATGAAAATGCCATAAACAACCTTCACCCATTCCTGACCATTTACACTTTCGAAACTGCCTTGAAGTGCGATTGCACTACCAGTGAGACCTGCAATAAGTGCGTGACTTTCACTTGTAGGAATACCGAATACCCACGCTAGTGTAGCCCAAAGAACAATGGCAAACAACGCAGCACTGAGTGCTATAATTGCAAGGTCGGGGTCGGAACCGAAATCTACCATTTTTGTAATAGTTTCAGCAACCGTAGCGTTGACAAGAGTCATTATAAAAACGCCAAGAAAATTGAACACAGCAGCCATAAGAATTGCAGCCTTTGGTGGCATACATCTTGTTACTACACAAGTAGCAATAGCATTAGGTGCATCTGTCCAACCGTTTACCAGAATAACGCCCATAGTCAGCGCTACCGCAATAAAGAGTAGCGGATTGGCTGTCATCTGGGACCAAAATTCCAAAATTGAATCCATAGACATAATTCCTTTCACTTCACATTTGTATTTAATGCGAAAGAATACGATTTTATTCTACATTATCAATACAAATTTTGTCAATAAATTTTGATAAATTTTTATATGATTTAATACATAAAAAACAGGCAGGATTACAAAAGCCTGCCCATATTTTTATTCATTTGCAATGCGATTATTTACAAATTCCTCAATATTTTCACCAAGGCTTATTCCTGCCCAGATTTTCATGTATGCAGAAATATATGTTCCGAAAGGTACAAGTTTAACACCTAACTCGCTATAAAGTTCAGTACTTTTATACGCTACACCATAATGAGTGCCCGTTACGAAAACCGGAATATTCTTTTTACTTGCAAACTTGCAGAAATCCATCAAACAACTGTTTGCAGTATTAAGAGTGCCCGAATGATACGGTTTTAATATAACTGCATTCACATTATCAAGGCAATAAGCGTAATTGTTACCTGGACAACTTTCAACAGATAATATGCACGGATTTTCAATGTAATTCACTATACCTATATTATTGGTATTTTTAATTTTCATATTACTCATTGTGATTTTGTCACTATAAGTTGCAAAAGGAACATTGTCAATACTATAAATATTTGCATCATATTCACTGTGTTGCAAAATGCGTGAACCAATATGAATATTTGTATTATCTTCATC
Organism: uncultured Clostridia bacterium; assembly: GCA_937895645.1. GTDB lineage: Bacteria > Bacillota > Clostridia > Oscillospirales > Acutalibacteraceae > Fimenecus. The sequence goes on along the minus strand of CALBKQ010000006.1, from coordinate 4,098 downwards.
ATTATTTTTGTAACTTACAAAAACACCATTTGCAGATTTTGATTTTATAAACTCAACAGCAACCTCAAAATTTATAAAGCCGTTTGTTCTTGAATCTTCCAACGGATAGTCAGCAGAAACAAAAACTATTGGTATCTGGCACCCGTTAAATGCGTATTCTATTGCAGCTGCAGTATATTGAAGAGTGTCCGTACCATGAGTTACAATAATACCGTCAAAATCTTTTGTAAGATTATCACGAATTTCTTTCTGTAACAGATTTAGATGCTTTGCAGAAAGATTTTCACTTAAAGTACTATATGGAGATGCAGTTACAAACTCGATTTCACCTTTGTTATTGTAACTGTCAAGCAACACATATTTTGTACCGGCATCAATATCTGTCCAACCGTCCTTTGTACTTGTACCTATTGTACCACCCGTAAAAATGACTAAAATTTTCATAAAATTCACTCTCATTCAAATTTAGTGTTCTTTTTTATTTTACCATACTATGATAGTAAATAAAACAGATAAAGAAAAATTTTATTGTGTTGACTTTTGAAATTCAAAATGTTATATTTGCTTTGGGTAGATTTATTACAATTAATAATCTTTGACAAAGGGGATTTTTATATGAAAAAGGTTATTGCTTTTATTCTGGCTTTTGTTGTAATATTTGCATCAACTTCAATGATTGGTTATGCAACAACAGAAGACACTATTGACAGCTTTTCTGTTTCTGCAATTTCATTCACAGAAGAAAACGTACCGACTGTTGAATGGTTTTTAGCAGACGACGGTAACTATTATCTTTTCATGCCAACATCAATAAGCACTATGCTTTGCAGAGTGTCTTTTGTAGCAGATGGTGATGTTACAATTGATGGCAACAACGTAAAAAGTGGTGACATAATTACACTTAAAAACAAATCTTCAATTTCTGTTTGTTGCGGTGCAAAAACTTATGATGTCAAAATTATTGCTGAAACCGAACTCGCATCTGTATTCATCACAACTGAGTCAGGCAGTCTTGACGCAATTTACGCAGACAAAGACCATAAAGAACCTGGTTATATTCAGGTAATCGGTGAAGATGGTTTTACATATGAATACAGTGGCGACCTTGAATATATTAAAGGTCGTGGTAACTCAACCTGGAAAATGGATAAAAAACCATATAATATTAAACTCGATAAAAAAGCAGACCTTTTTGGTATGGGTAAAAGCAAAAAATGGAGTCTAATTGCAAATCACGGTGATACATCTCTTATGAGAAATGCAATTATCTATTCAGTTGCAGGTGAAGTGCTTGATTACACTCCAAAATACACTCCTGTTGACCTTTATATCAACAATGATTATATGGGCTCATTCATTTTGACAACACGCGTTGAAGCAGACGACAATCGTGTTGAAATTGATAATCTTGATGACGCTAATGAAGATGCAAATCCAGATGTTGATTTCGATACTCTCCCATTAGCAGGTACTCGTGGTGAGTATTCCGGTCTTATGGAGGGTACACAGAAATGGGTTGAAATTCCTAACGACCCTGCAGATATTTCCGGTGGTTATCTTATAGAAATGGAAATTGCCGACAGATATGACAGTGAAATTTCAGGGTTTGTATCAAACGGTGGTCAACCTGTAATTTTCAAAAATCCTGAATATGCAACTGAAAGTGAAGTTAAGTATATTAGTGATATTTACCAGAATTTTGAAGATGCAGTAATGTCAGAAGATGGCTATAACGCTGATGGCTACTACTACACAGACCTTTGTAACGTAGAAACATTCCAGAAATTCTATGCTATAAACGAATGGGCATCAAATATGGACTGTGGTCTTACAAGTACGTATATGTATAAGCCACAAGGTGATGACAAGCTTTATGCCGGACCTGTTTGGGACTTTGATATTGCACTGGGCAATAATGAAAATAATCGTTATGGTTGTAACTATATGAATCCTGAAGAATTTACAGTTTGCTTTGGCAGGCAGTATAAAAACACTATTTTTGGTCAAGCAGATATCAAAAAAGTGCCTACACTCTTTAATGCTCTTTGCCAGAAAGAAGATTTTGTTGCAGGTGTTAAAAATGTGTGGGACGATGAAATTATTGATGTTCTTAATATAATGAACGAGTCAGGCATTGACGCTTATGCTGATAAAATCGAAGGTTCAGCAGTTGCAAACGCAATCTGTTGGAATATTTATGGAACAACTGATATTGATACAATTAAATCAGAGTTTAATGCGGATGTTGATTTTGTAAAGGATTTCTCAACAAAACGAGCAGTTTTCCTTACAAACAATTTTGGCACAGTACAGACAACAAATGTTGAAAGCAGCCCGCTTGACGATATATTGAATGGTGTAGGCGACGCTGTTGAAGGTATTCTTGGTGGTGGTCTTGGTAACAACAGTGGAAACACTGACACAACACCTGATACTACACCTGACACCGATACTGATAACGATACAAATACCGATAATAATACAAATACAAATGAGAACATAGAAGATAGTGATATTCCTGACACAGTTGCAGGAGCATCAGTTGTCGTTGCAGCAACAGTTGCAATCGCATCTGGTCTTGGCATTATAGTAACAATCAAGAAAAAAGAAGAGTAAAAATAATGTGGTGGGAGTATAAAACTCCCACCTTTTATTTATTGCCGGACAAACTATAAAATGTGAGCAATTTCACCCGTTGACAGTTTTTTATAAATATGGTAAAATTGTTTTATTCCCAAGGGGAGTAGCTATTTTACGGTAATCAACATTCGCTGGACTTCCGGCTGGTTATCGTACCTGATTGTTTCGGGAAGCAAGACCTTCGGCAGAATAGTACTGCTAAAGGTCTTTTTTAATATGTATAATTTTATTGCGAAAGCAAAGAAATAAAAAGAGGTGTCTTTATGAAACATTATCTCCATTCGGTTGATGAAGTTTTTGAGGCAGTCAACAGTTCTATGGAAGGTCTTTCATCAGCAGAGGCTGAAAAAAGACTTGCAGAGAACGGAAAAAACAAGTTGGCAGAAGCTAAAAAAGTTTCAATGTTCTCACGCTTTATTGACCAGTTGAAGGACCCGATGATTATCATCTTGCTTGTTGCGGCTGTTATTTCTGCTGCAACAGAAATGATTGAGCATGGTGGATTTGTAACCCCTACTGACTCAATAATCATCCTTGTTGTTGTTCTTATCAATGCAATTCTTGGCGTTGTTCAGGAAAGCAAAGCTGAAAAAGCAGTTGAAGCATTGCAGAAAATGTCTGCTGCAACAACTAAAGTTCTTCGTGACGGCAAAGTTGAAGTTGTCAAGAGTGAAGACTTAGTTGTAGGTGACGTTATTCTTCTTGACGCTGGTGACGCAATTCCTGCCGACTGCCGTATTTTTGAGTGCGCAAGTATGAAAATTGAAGAAGCAGCACTTACAGGTGAATCTGTTCCTGTTACAAAGCTTGTTAATGCACTTATGGGCAAAAACGACAGTGACGAAGTAGCTCTTGGCGACCGTAAAAACATGGCATACATGGGCTCAACTCTCGTTTACGGACGTGGTAAAGCAGTTGTAGTTGCTACTGGTATGGATACTGAAATGGGTAAAATTGCCAATGCTATTACACTTGCTGAAGAAGGCAAAACTCCTCTTGAAATCAAACTTGAACAACTTTCAAAGGTGCTTACAAAGCTCGTTATTGGTGTTTGCATAGTTATTTTTGCATACAACATTCTTACACAGTATATTCTCCCTGATGTTAAACCGGAATTCTTCCACGTTGCACTTGACTCATTTATTACAGCTATTGCACTTGCAGTTGCTGCAATTCCTGAAGGTCTTGTTGCGGTTATGACAATCGTTCTTTCTATCGGCGTTACAAATATGTCAAAGAAAAATGCGATTATCCGTAAAATGACAGCCGTTGAAACACTTGGTTGTACACAGATTATCTGCTCTGACAAGACAGGTACTCTTACACAGAATGTTATGACAGTTGTTGACCACTATGCTCCTAACGAGGAACAGTTGGCAACAGCAATGGCACTTTGCACTAATGCAGAAGTTGCAGAAGACGGCAAGAGCACTGGTGAGCCTGACGAAGTTGCTCTTA
>CALBKQ010000005.1 GCA_937895645.1 uncultured Clostridia bacterium | reverse complement strand
ATTGCCTGACAGAATGCACTGATAGGACCTGATGCAATACCCTCAATCTGTTGTGGCTCATTGCCATTGTACTGAACAGTACCAACAAAGTGTACTCTTGATTGGTCTTCGCCGTGCTCGCGTTCTTCATAGAATTTGTAGCTAAGCAATTTGTAAGGGCCTGCAACATTGAGGTATTCCTGTTGGAAGAGAGAGTAAACTTCTTCTTTCTGGAGTTCTTTTCCCTTTTCGTCGCAGACCTTCTGAACGATTTTTGAGAATTCAGGATGCATAGCTTTTGGCATTTTGTAGCCGTATTCTGCCATAATGTATGCAACACCGCCCTTGCCGGACTGGCTGTTGATACGGATAATTGGTTCATATTCACGGCCAACATCGGCAGGGTCAATAGGTAAGTATGGAACTTCCCAGAACTCTGTACCACTTGTTCGCATATACTCTTTACCTTTGTTGATAGCGTCTTGATGTGAGCCGGAGAACGCAGTGAAAACAAGTTCACCACCGTAAGGTTTTCTTGGGTCAACAGGCATTTTTGTTGTGCGTTCAAACATTTCTTTGATTTCGTTCATGTGTGAGAAATCAAGCATAGGGTCAATACCCTGTGTATACATATTAAGAGCAAGTGTAACAATATCAACGTTACCTGTACGCTCACCGTTACCGAAAAGAGTACCCTCAATTCTGTCAGCACCTGCTAAAAGACCAAGTTCGGCTGCTGCAACTGCAGTACCACGGTCGTTATGAGGATGTAAACTAATAATAGCATTTTCACGGTTCTTAAGCTTTCTGCAAAAATATTCAATCTGGTCAGCGTAACCATTAGGTGTGCTTCCCTCAACGGTTGCAGGAAGATTAAGAATAATCTTGTTATCTTCGTTAATGTCTAACGCTTCCATAACTTTTTCACAGATAAGCACCGCGTTGTCCATTTCTGTACCAGAAAAACTTTCAGGGGAGTACTCATAACGAATGTTAACATCTTTTTCTGCTTTCAATTCGTCAGTAAGTTCTTTTATGAGTTTTGCACCTTGAACGGCAATGTCAATAACACCGTCCATATCTTTTTTGAAAACAACTTTTCTCTGTAAAGTTGAAGTTGAGTTGTAGAAGTGAATAATTACATTTTTAGCACCGTCAATGGCTTCAAATGTTTTACGAATTAAATGTTCACGGCTCTGAACAAGCACCTGAATTGTAACATCATCTGGAATTAAATCTTTCTCGATAAGTGTACGAAGAATTTCGTATTCAGTTTCAGATGCAGACGGAAAACCAACTTCGATTTCCTTAAATCCAATATTGATAAGAGTTTTGAAGTATTCAATTTTCTCTTGTAAGTTCATTGGGTCAATAAGCGCCTGATTACCATCACGCAAGTCAACCGAACACCAAACTGGTGGCTTTTCAATGTTTTTTCCTGGCCATTGTCTGTCAGGAATGTTAATAGGCACAAAAGGAATGTACTTTTCGCAACCTTGTTTCATATAAAATCTCCTCCAAATGAAAAATCGCCCAACTATCAAACAATTACTTTGATAGGGACGATGGAAAAATCTACCGTGGTACCACCCTAATTCGCTGACATCTGCCAACCTCTGCGACCTCCAACAAGGCCTGACTTTGTAACGGGGTCAACCGTCATAAGCTATGATTTCACTTATGCAACTCCGAAATGAGCTATACACATAAACACTGTGTTGCCTTGCACCAAACGGCAACTCTCTGAAAGCGAGTAATTTATGTCTTGTTTTCTTCACTGTTTTTCGATAGTGGTGATTTAATTTTTTAATATTATATTGTATTTAATTAAATTTGTCAACATTCTTTTTATTTACTTATTGATTTTCTTTCGAAAAAATGGTTTAATATACCCATTAAAAATTTTAGGAGATGAAAGATATGGACTTCAAAGAAAGTACAGTTTTGTACTTGATTGCCGGTGGCGTAATCCTTTTTGTTCTTGCACAGTCAATATTTTTCCTTGTGAAAGCATTAAAGCAAGGCAAGGCTTTAGGACTTGACAAGAAAAAATTACGTAACGCCATAACATCAAGTGCACTTTTTACAATTCCATCAGCATTATCAATTCTTGCAACAGTTATCGCTCTCGCTCCATCATTAGGCTTGGTTATTCCTTGGGTGCGCCTTTCGGTTATCGGTAATCTTATGTACGAAACAACTGCAGCTGAAAATGCTATGGAAGGTCTTGGCCATGTGGGTGGTACAGCGGTAGAGGTTACTGACCCTGCCGTTTTTGCAGGTATTGCATGGGTTATGACTCTTGGTATTTGTTTCTCACTTGTTTTGTTACCATTCCTTGCAAAACCATTACATAAAAAGTTTGTGAATATGGGTAAAAAAGAAGAAAACAACGAAGAAACAACTGAAAAGAAAGAGAAAAAATCAGGTGGTATAGCAGGATTTATCGACCTTTTAACACCTGCAGTATTCATTGGTCTTATCGGTGCGTTTATTGCCCGTGCAGTTGCAGGTGCAGGTAAACCTGAAATCTTTGGCGATGGTGCAGGCGTACTTTCAATTATCACACTAGTTGTGGCAGTTGTAGTGTCACTTGTATTTGAGCTTGTTGCTAAAAAATTCAAACTCACATGGCTTGAACCATTTGTTATGCCAATAGGTATGATAGTAGCAATGGTGGTTGCGGTTATAGCATTCAATGTATTACCAGCAGACCTTGCTATTTTGGAATGGAGGGGTTAAAAATGAGTAACAAAGTAAAAACAGAAAAATCATATTTTGACCGTGTTCATGCTTGGGGTAGAATTTCAAGTATTACTGCACTTTGTGCCCTTTTAATGTTCCCACTTGGCGTTTGTTTGTATCTTAATGTGTGGCCATCTTTTAACGGAGTTATGAGTGGTTTGTTAAAGCTTATGCCACTTTATTGGTCACTTTCAGTAGTTGAAGTTCTATTCTATACACCAATGCTTGGCGCGGGTGGCACATATCTTTCATTCGTAACAGGTAATATTACAAATCTTAAACTTCCTTGCGCTATCAGTGCTATGGAAGGCGCAAAAGTTAAGGCAAACAGTGAAGAAGGCGAAGTAATTTCAACAATTGCTATTGCAACATCTTCAATCGTTACAACAATTATTATGGCAGTTGGTGTTCTTGTTTTCAGACCATTCCTTGATGATTTCACAAACAATGAACTCTTAAAGCCGGCTTTTGCACAAGTTATTCCAGCCCTCTTCGGTGCGTTGGGCGCAGGCTACTTCTTAAAGCATTGGAAGATTTCTATTGTTCCGATTTTGGTAATGATTATCATTCTTTTCTTTGCTCCAACTATGGGCGCAAGTACATTGCTTTTCCCAGGTATTGTTGTTTCAGTGCTTGGTGCATTTGTTATGTGGAAACTTAAGTGGGTTAAATAATTTTATAAGATATTCAACAGCCCGTTCACAATGTTGTGAATGGGCTGTTTTTTTGTAATTTTATACAGAAAAATACTGCTATTTTTTACCTGTAAAACATTGATTTTACAAGCATTTAGTGATACAATAAACTGATTATAATAAAATGGATTGGAGTGGGTTGTTTTGGCGTTAGTTCCAATGAAAAAACTCCTCGAAAATGCCAAGAAAGCGGGTACCGCAGTAGGCGCTTTCAGCGTTGGCAATATGGAGATGGTTATGGGTGCAGTCTGGGCGGCTGAAGAACTTAACACTCCCATAATTTTACAGATTGCAGAGTGCAGGCTTAAAAATTCACCGCTTGAACTTATGGGACCTATGATGATTTCTGCGGCAAAAAATTCTAAAGTAGATATTGCAGTTCACCTTGACCACGGTCTTAAAATTGAAACTGTGCAAAAAGCGTTAGAAATGGGATTTACTTCCGTTATGTTTGACGGTTCAACTTTACCTCTTGAAGAAAATATCAAGGCAGTTAAGATTGTTCGCGAAATGGCAGATAAATACGGTGCAACAGTTGAGGCTGAACTTGGTGTTGTAGGTGGTAATGAGGGGGACGGTGCGTCTCACGAAATCCTTTGCACAAACCCTGACGACGCAAAACTTTTCTGTGACGAAACAGGTGTTGATGCATTAGCAGTTGCAATCGGAAATGCTCACGGTAATTACCCTGTGCTTCCTAATCTTCGTTTTGATGTGCTTGACGATATTAACAAAATGGTTGAAACTCCACTTGTGCTTCACGGTGGCACAGGCATTACAGACGAAATGTTTCAACAAGCAATTATGTTAGGCGTTCGCAAAGTTAATATTGCAACAGCAAGTTTTGATAACCTTGCAAAATATGCTCTTGATTACTGCAAACCAATAGAAAAAGCAAATTATTTTGAATTGAGCAGACAAGAAGCATTAGGTGTTTATGAAAATGTTAAAAGACATATTAAAGTATTTAGCTTTATGGAAAGATAAGGAGAAACTACTATGAAATATATTGAATTTGATAACAGCAAAGAATTTGATTTAATCCTTTTAGGTCGTGTGGCAGTTGACTTAAACCCAGTTGACTACTATTGCCCACTTAATGAAAGCACAACATTCAAGAGATATTTAGGTGGCTCACCTGCAAATATTGCAGTTGGTCTTGCTCGCCTTGGCAAAAAATGTGGATTTTTCGCAAGAGTTTCTGACGACCAGTTTGGCACATTTGTAACTGATTATTTTGATAACGAGGGTATTGATACTTCTCATATCAAGCGTTGCGAAAATGGTGAAAAAATCGGTCTTACATTTACTGAAATCAAGTCAGAAACTGAAAGCTCAATCGTTATGTATCGTAACGAGGCTGCCGACTTAAAACTTCACGTTGACGATATCGACGAAGATTATATAAATCGTGCAAAAGCAATCTTGATTTCCGGTACTGCACTCAGTGAAAGTCCATCAAGAGAAGCAGCACTTAAAGCAGTTGCACTTGCAAAGAAAAATGGTGTGCCTGTAATTTTTGATATTGACTACCGTGCATATAACTGGAAGAATAGCGACGAAATCGCAATTTACTATTCTTCAGTTGCTCGTGAAGCAGATATTATTCTCGGTTCTCGTGAAGAATATGACCTTACAGAGAAATTTATTAAAGTAGGTATGACAGATAAAGAAACTGCAGCATACTGGCACTCACAAAATGCTAAAATCGTAATTATCAAACACGGTAAAGAGGGCTCAACTGCATATACAAACGACGGTGAAAGCTATTCAATTAAACCATTCCCTGTAAAACTTCTCAAATCATTCGGTGGTGGAGATGGTTATGCATCCGCATTCCTTTATGGTGTTTTTGAGGGATGGGAGATTATTGACGCTCTTGAATTCGGTTCTGCATCTGCAGCAATGCTTGTAGCAAGTCACGCTTGCTCACAAGATATGCCATCAGTAGACGCAGTTAAAGAATTTATTAAAAAAGAAAAAGAAGAATATGGCGAAATGATAGCAAGAGCTTAATTCTTTTTGGCATATTTTCCGTAATACTTCGTTGCTTTTGGCTCGTGGTATACCCGATACAACTTCGCCTCGGCAACATTGTCTTACGAAAAATCTGTTCAAAAAGATGGCATATTTTCCGTAATAAAAAATAAGGGTTTGAAAGATATGGGAAACAGTATAAAAAAATGGTGTGCAGTTCTATTGTCTGTAGCAATGCTTTTTGTTTTAACGGCTTGTGGTGACGATAAAGTTTCTACAGATGATGAATCTACAACAGAAAGCACAACAACTACTACAACTACTACAACTACCACAACGACTACAACTACAACAACTACTACAACAGAGGTGGAAACAACAGAAAAAACACAGAAACCTACCGAGGCAAAGCCGACAACAACAAAGAAACCTACAACAACCAAACCTACAACAACCAAAACTACAACAACAAAGCCACAAAAGGCAACTCCAAAATTTGTTTTTTCACAAAAACTTCCTGTTAAGGTAACTGCATTCGGTGCAGAGTTTGAGGTTATAAAGGCGTCTACTGCAAACGGCTATTGGTATGATGAGGAAAATTATTTGTTTGACATTCGTGTTACTATGAAAAGATGTGATGACGGCATAGATGAAGAAAAAATAGCAACTGTGCGAATGGTAATAAAGGATTCAAACGGAAATGTTGTCAGAAAAACAAGTACAAGTGTTGGTATGCTTAACATTGGCGAACAAGGCACAGGAGGTATGGCTTGGAGTGTAGATGCTCCGGGTACATACACAATAGAGTTCTCATCAATATAAAAGCTATGAAAAAGTTATTTAAGAACAAAATCTTCAAACGAATAACAGCCACAATACTTTGCATATTTCTTTTAGTTGGAGTTGCTGTTGCAGGCATAAATATCTATATGGTGTCTTCTGTCAGTGAGTATATTCTCACAATGGACGAAGTTGGCGAATACGATTTTGATTGTGTAATGATTATGGGCGCAGGCATCTGGGGGACAGAACCGTCACCAATGCTACAAGAAAGACTTGATTTTGGTATTGATGTGTATTTCACTGGTTGCACTGATAGAATTCTTATGACAGGCGACCACGCACGCAAAGAATATGACGAAGTAAACATTATGAAAGACTGTGCTATTGAGGCTGGTGTACCTGCTGATAATGTGTTTATGGACCACGCAGGACTTTCAACTTATGAGTCAATGTATCGTGCAAGAGATGTTTTCCAAGTAGAAAAAATGGTGATTGTTACACAAAAATATCACCTTTACCGTTCAATTTATAATGCACGTAAATTGGGTATAGATGCTTACGGTGTGGCTGCCGATAAAATGCAATACGGATTTTATAATAATATGCGAGAGTGGTTGGCAAGAACAAAAGACTTTTTCTATTGCGAAATCCAACCTGAACCAACATATTTAGGCGACCCAATCTCAATTCACGCTAGTGGGTCATTAACAGATGATAAAGAGAGACTTTAATTTATAAAGGTGATTATATGTACGAAAATCCAATTTTTAATGAAAACAACGAAAAAATCCTTTGTGAAATGAACGGCAAAAATGCCGATATGCTTATGAACATTAAAACAAAAGTGTTAAAAGCAGGTGAGAGTGTTACAATTTGTGACGCAAACAACGAAACTGCAGTTCTTTTGCTTTCAGGTGATGTTACATACAAGTTTAACGGTAAAGAAGAAAACGCAAAGCGTGAAAATCAGTTTGTAGACCGTCCATACTGTGTTCATTTTTCAAGGAATAATGAAGTAACAGTTACTGCAAATGCAGACAGCAGAATTTTAATTCAGCAAACAGATAACGAAAACAATTTCGGCTTCCAATGGTATAGCCCTGAAAATGTAATTTTACAGGAATTCGGTAAAGACCAGTGGAACGGCACTGCGCACAGACAAGTGCTTACACTTTTTGACTATGAAAATGCACCATATTCAAATATGGTTTTAGGTGAGGTAATCCACAAGCCAGGTTGCTGGTCAAGTTACCCACCACATTATCACCCACAGCCTGAAGTTTATTATTATGAATTTGATAAACCACAGGGGTTTGGTGTCGGCTTTAATGGTGATGACTGCTACAAAGTAGAAGACCAAGGTGTGCTTTGCATTACACCAATGAAAACACATCAGCAGGTTGCAGCTCCGGGCTACTCAATGTGCTATGTGTGGATGATTAGACATTTAGAAAATGACCCATGGATTAAAACAAGAATTGACGACCCAGACCACAAATGGTTATTAGATTTATAAACAAACCTTTTTATAGGAGGATGATATTATGGCAAAAATGACAATGGCTCAGGCACTTGTTAAGTTCCTTGACAATCAGTATGTGTCTTTTGACGGCGTTGAAACAAAATTTGTTGACGGTATTTTCACAGTATTCGGTCACGGTATTGTTTTAGGTCTTGGCGAAGCACTTGATTCTGACAAGGGCGGACTCAAAGTGTATCAGGGCAAAAACGAGCAAGGTATGGCTCACGTTGCAACAGCTTTTGCAAAGATGAACAACAGAAGAAAAATTATTGCTTGTGCATCTTCAATTGGACCTGGTGCTGCTAATATGATTACTGCAGCGGCAACTGCAACAGTTAACAATGTGCCACTTCTTTTATTCCCTGCTGACACATTCTCAACTCGTCAGCCTGACCCAGTGCTTCAACAGTTTGAGCAAGAAAACTCACTTGCTACAACAACAAATGACGCTTACAAAGCAGTAACAAGATACTGGGACAGAATCGCACGCCCAGAACAACTTATGTCTGCAATGATTAATGCAATGAGAGTCCTTACAGACACTGCAAACGCAGGTGCAGTTGCAATTTGTCTTTGCCAGGATGTTGAAGGTGAAAGTTTTGATTACCCAGACTCATTCTTCGCAAAAAGAGTACATAAAATTATTCGTATGCCAGTAGCATGTGAAGAATTAGAAGACGTTGTAAATGTAGTTAAGAATGCTAAAAAACCACTTGTAATCTGTGGTGGTGGTGTTCGTTATTCAGAAGCAGGCGAAGCACTTGAAAAGTTTTGTGCAGAGTTCAACATTCCTTTTGCAGAAACACAGTCAGGTAAAACTGCTTGTCTTTCATCAGATAAGTTTAACCTTGGTGGCCTTGGTGTTACAGGTAATTCTGCAGGTAATGTAATGGCAAAAGATGCAGATGTTGTAATCGGTATCGGTACTCGTTTCTCTGATTTTACAACTGCTTCAAAGTCACTTTTCAAAGATGATGTTAAAATGGTTACTATCAACACATCTCGTTTTGATGCATATAAGCTTGATGCAGTTAAAATGGTAGCAGACGCTAAACTCGGTATTGTTGCTCTCGGTGACGAACTCCGCAAAGTAAACTATAAATCTGCATACACAACTGAAATCGCAGGCGCAAAAGCAGATTGGGACAAGGAAATGGAATTCCTTGCAAACTATAAATATGACGAAGACTTTAAGCCGCTTATCGCTGCTCGCGACGAGAAAACAATTCCTGAATTTGTTGAGAAAATCGGTGGTGTAATTACACAAACAGCAGCTATTGCTATGATTAGAAAACTTATTCCTGCAAATGCTCTTTGCACAGGTGCAGCCGGCTCACTTCCTGGATGTCTTCAGAGAATGTGGACTTCTGACGAGCGTTATTCATACAATATGGAATATGGTTATTCTTGTATGGGTTACGAAATCGCAGGTGCACTCGGTTCTAAAATGGCACACCCTGAATGTGAAAGCTATGCTATGTGTGGTGACGGTAGTTACCTTATGCTTCACAGTGAACTTGTAACAAGTATTCAGGAAAACAAGAAAATCAACGTTCTTCTTTTCGATAACAGTGGTTTTGGTTGTATCAACAACCTCGAAATGTCAAATGGTATTGGTAACCTTGCAACAGAGTTCCGTTATCGTGATGACAATGGTGACCTTTTAGGTGACCTTATTCCAATCGACTTTGCTATGGCTGCGGCGGCTTACGGTTGCAAAACATACACAGCAAAAACAATGGATGAACTCAGAGACGCACTTATCGATTCACAGAAACAGACAGTTTCAACACTTATTGACATTAAAGTACTTCCAAAGTCAATGACAGACGGTTACGGTGCTTGGTGGCATACAGGTGTTCCATCTGTTTCAAAGAATGAAAAAGTAAACAAAGCCTTCGCAGAGAAGGAAGAAAATAAAAACAAGGCAAGGAGATATTGATATGCTTGATAAAAACAAAGTAAAACTCGGTATTGCACCTATCGCTTGGACAAATGATGATATGCCAGACCTTGGTGCAGAAAACACATTTGAACAGTGCATTTCTGAAATGGCACTTGCAGGTTTCACAGGTTGTGAAGTTGGTAACAAGTACCCAAGAGATACAAAAGTTCTTAAAAAAGCACTTGAACTTCGTGGTATGCAGATTTGCAACGCTTGGTTCTCAAGTTTCCTTATTACAAAACCTTATGAAGAGGTTGAAAAGGACTTTATCGAGCACATTACATTCCTTAAAGAAATGGGTGCAAAGGTTGTTGGTATTTCAGAACAAGGCCACTCAATTCAGGGTACAGACCTTTCAATTTTCGACGACAAATATGTTATGAACGATGAAGAATGGGATATGCTTTGCACAGGTATCAACAAACTTGGTAAAGTTGCAAAGGATATGGGAATCCAACTTTGCTTCCATCATCATATGGGTACAGTTGTTCAAACTGCAGCAGAAATTGACAGAATGATGGAAAATACAGACCCTGAACTTTTTGGTCTTCTTTTCGATACAGGTCACCTTGCATACTGTGGCGAAGATTATATGGCGGTTCTCAAAAAGTATGCTAAGAGAATCCGTCACGTGCATCTTAAAGACATTCGTCCTGATGTTGTAGCAAAGGTTAAGGCTGAAAAAATGAGCTTCTTACAGGGTGTTCGTGCAGGTGCTTTCACAGTACCAGGCGACGGTGTTATTGATTTCAAACCTGTTTTCGATGTTCTTGAAGAAACAGGATACGAAGGATATGTTCTTGTTGAAGCAGAGCAAGACCCTGCTATCGCTAACCCATTCGAATATGCTCTCAAAGCTCGCAAGTACATTAACGAAGTATCTGGACTTTAATTTGTGTCTTTTTTCCGTAATGCGTCGTTGCTTTCGGCTCGCGGTATACCTGATACAGCTTCGCCTCGGCAACATTGCCTTACGAAAAAAATCCTACAAATTAAGATATTTTTCGCAAATTGTTAAACGAATAAATATCTATAACTTTTCTAAGTTGAAAATGTAAATAATCCCAAAAGGAGAAAATAAATATGGCAGTAGAAAAATTACAATATTTTGTGAATGGTCAGTTCAAAGACTCAAAAACTGATGTCTGGTATGACCTTCACAATCCAAGCACAGGTGAAGTTGTAGGACAGGCACCTTGCTGTACAAATGACGAAGTTCTTGAAGCAATTGAGGCTGCAAAGAAAGCATATCCAGGCTGGAGAGCAACCCCTGCAATCAAGAGAGCACAGATTCTCTATAAAATCCGTGAACTCATTATTCGCGATATGGAAGAACTTACAATGTGCGTTGCGTGTGAAAACGGTAAGGTTTGGGGCGAAGCAGAAGGCGACGTTCTCAAAGCAAAAGAAGGCACAGAACTTGCAACACAGGTTCCATCTCTTATGATGGGCGAGTCTCTTATGGATGCTTCAAATGGTTATGATACAGTTAAGTATCGTGAGCCTCTTGGTGTATTTGCAGGTATCGTTCCTGTTAACTTCCCTGCAATGATTCCATTCGGTTGGATGGCTCCTACTTGTATTGCAACAGGTAATACAATGGTGCTTAAAGCAGCATCTCTTACACCAAAAACAGCAATGAAATTTGCTGCAATTTATAAAGAAGCAG
>CALBKQ010000004.1 GCA_937895645.1 uncultured Clostridia bacterium | reverse complement strand
TCGTTGTAACTGTTTACAGGGATTCCCTGATAAGTATCTTTAAAATAGTTGTTATCATAAGTGTAACGGACAGGCAAACGCTTAATAATAAATGCAGGTAAGTCTTTACAATCGCGCCCCCACTGTTTTTCGGTGTAGCCTTTTACAAGTTTCGTATAAATTTCACGACCAACAAGGCTTATCGCCTGTTCTTCAAGATTTTTAGGCTCACCTTTTATTTCAGAACGTTGTTCTTCAATTATGGCTTTTGCCTCTTGGGGAGTAGTAACGCCAAAAATCTGTGAAAAAGTATTCATATTGAATGGCAAATTGTAAAGTTTGCCTTCATAATTTGCTAATGGTGTGTTTATAAAATTGTTGAACTCACAGAACGAAGTCACATAATCCCATACACGTTTGTTGCTTGTATGAAAAATATGTGCACCGTATTTGTGAACAGTAATATCTTCGATTTTCTCACAATAGATATTACCGCCCGTATGATTTCTTTTTTCAATTACAAGACAGCGTTTGCCTTGTTTTGTTGCTTCGTGGGCAAACACAGCACCAAAAAGCCCCGCGCCCACTATTAGATAATCATATTGTTTCATAAAACACCATTTTTGAATTCGAAATGCATAATTTGGAATTCGTAATTGTTGTTTGAGAATTGCTGGTAAAATAGATGTAGTTTTGCTTTTTAAGAACGAAGAAATACGAGTGTATTTCAAGTTCGAAAAGTGAAACTACGCTATTTTAACGCAATTATCCTTCGTAGTCTTCTTCGTTTTCCCAGTTGTGATATACATTTTGTACGTCATCATTCTCTTCAAACATTTCAAGCATTCTGCCCATGTTCTTGATATCGTCTGGATTTGTGAGTGTGGTATATGTGCTTGGAACATATTCAACCTCTGCTGAAACGAATTTATAGCCCTTTGATTCAAGGTCGTCACGAACTGCACCCATATCGTTTGCTTCTGTACGAACATCATAGATTTCGTCTTCTGCAATAAAGTCAATAGCACCTGCTTCAAGTGCATCTTCCATAAGCTGGTCTTCGTCAATACCCTCTTTTTCAAAAAGGATTACACCCTGACGAGTAAACATAAATGAAACGCAACCGCTCATACCCATATTGCCACCGAATTTATCGAAATAGTGACGAACATCAGCTGCTGTTCTGTTTCTGTTATCAGTAAGAGTTTCAACGATAATTGCAATACCTGATGGACCATAGCCTTCATATACGATTTCGTCGTAGTTGTCGCCACTGCCTTCACCTGCTGCTTTTTTAATAACTCTTTCAATGTTATCATTTGGCATATTTGCAGCTTTAGCTTTTGCGATAACGTCTTTAAGCTTTGAGTTACCTGCTGGGTCTGGTCCGCCTGCCTTTACTGCAACTGCAATTTCACGACCAATTTTTGTGAAAACTTTGGCTCTGGCGTTATCGGTTTTTTCCTTTTTTCTTTTAATTGTACTCCATTTTGAATGTCCTGACATAAAAACATACCTCTCGATATTAAAATATTATAATAAATCAGTTTATTGTATCATATTATGCTTGTTTTTTCAACAGTTAAAGGTATAAAAACGAAAAAAACTATTTATTGTTTTGCCTGTTTATGCTATACTTATTGCATAAAATTAAAATCTTGTTTTTCAGGTGATAAATATGAGAAAATTTATGGGTGATGATTTTCTTTTAAGCACAGAAACTGCGCAAAAAATCTTTGACAAAGGCGCAAGAAATACACCTATTTTTGACTGGCACTGCCACCTTTCTCCTAAAGAAATTTATGAGGACAAGCCATTTGAAAATATTACACAAGTATGGCTTGGTGGCGACCATTACAAATGGCGCGCTATGCGTGGTTGTGGGGTAGAAGAAAAATATATTACAGGCGACGCTTCTGACTATGAAAAGTTTATGAAATGGGCAGAGAGTTTGCCATATTGTATTGGTAACCCACTCTACCACTGGACTCACCTTGAATTGCAGAGATATTTCGGTATTTATGAGCCATTAAGCCCTAAAACCGCTGATATGATTTGGGAAGAATGTAACAAGCAGATTAAAGCCGGCGGATTTACTCCACGCTCACTTATTGAAAAGTCAAACGTGTATTGCGTATGCACTACTGACGACGCTGCCGACACACTTGAATACCACAAGTTACTTAAAGAAGACAAGAATTTTAAGTGCAAGGTGCTTCCTGCATTCCGTCCTGACAAGTCATTTCTTATAGATACTCCTGCATTCCGTGAGTGGATTGTTGCTATGGAAAAAGCCGCAAAAATGGAAATTAAGTCTTTTGCAGATTTGCTTGTAGCACTTGAAAAGAGAATTACATTTTTTAACGAAATGGGCTGTCGTGCATCTGACCACGCACTGGAGTATTGCCCATTTGAACTTGCAAGTGAAGATGAATTAGAAGCAATCTTCAAAAAAGCGCTCTGTGGCGGTACATTCACACAAAAAGAACTTGACCAGTACAGAACTGCACTTTTACAGTTCTTCGGCGAAAAATATGCAGAGCTCGGTTGGGCTATGGAACTTCACTTTGGTGCTATGAGAAACAACAACGCAAGAATGTTCAAATCAGTTGGTGCTGACACAGGCTTTGACTCCGTTCACGACCATCAGTTAGCATACGGACTTTCACGTTATCTTGACTCACTTGACGTTAAAGGCAAATTACCAAAAACTATCCTTTTCACACTTAATCCAAAAGACAATTATGTACTTGGCACAATGCTTGGCAACTTCCAGAGTAGTGAGGCACAGTCAAAAATCCAGTTTGGTTCGGCTTGGTGGTTTAACGACAACTACGATGGTATGCGTGAACAAATGAAAACTCTTGCAAACCTTGGTGTACTTGGTAAATTTGTTGGTATGGTTACAGACTCACGCAGTTTTCTTTCATACCCTCGTCACGAGTATTTTAGAAGAATACTTTGCGAGATTATCGGTGACTTAGTTGAAGATGGCAAATACCCTGACGATATTGATTTTCTTTCACAAGTTGTTGAGGGAATCTCCTTTACTAACGCAAAAAAATATTTCAATTTAGACTGATTGAGCAAAAATTAAAGAGCAGGTTTTTACCTGCTCTTTTTTGTTGTTATTTTTGCTTTTTCTTTTTACCAATTAAGAAAACTATCAAACCTAATGCTTCTACACCCATTATACAATACTCACGCTAAAAGTCAATTGATGTGATGTGAATGATACACTTTTCGTGTAATCTGTTGAGAATAATACTCGGTTAATTTTCTGCCGATAATTCGCGTATCTCGCTCCATTTCGCGAAGTGTTGTGATTTTACTGTTAAGTTCATACAGTTCTATCCCGTTCATTTCTTTTTTACGGGCAGAATAACCTGAAATTATCTCTTTCAAATCGTCTGCCTGTTTCAAATACTGTTCTCCTAACTCATACAAAGTCATTTCTGCCTCCCTTCTATACCGAACATTTGTTCTGTATGGAAAGTATAATATCACAGACAATAACCGTTTTCAATAAAGGTAAAAGAAAAACAGTCCACGAAAATGGACTGTTTTTGAAAGTTTGTTGTAACATTTTGTTCAAGAAAACATAACTTTAAATTTGAATTATTTTTTCGCAAGACAATTTCGCCGAAACGAAGCTGTATCAGGTATACCGCGAGTTGAAGGCGAGGAAGTATTGCGGGAAAACAACCAAATTAGGTCTTTTTTATTACTTTCATTCTACATTTAGGACAAGTAATTTCAATCTTGCCTCTGCCCTTTGGCACTCGCATAACTGTTTTACAACTTTTGCATCTGTAATAACGGTGAGTTTTACGGTCACGGATTTGATTACCTAAAAGTTTAATATATGCTTTTGGTTTTTCAGACCATCTTAAATACCAATTAAGTTCTTTTCTTCTCGCCTCATAGTTCCTTGAAAATGTACGGAAAACACCGTAAAAAATTAATAGTACACTTATTAAATATAAAAACCTCAGGTGTCTGAAGTTACTTAATATTGAACACAAAAGACCTGAAATTGTAAGAAACAATGTAAAGGAGTCACTACCGTAACGCCCTACCATAAATTGTTGAAATTTCGCCATAAGTTGTTGTAAAAAATTCATTTGTATCTTCCTTAAAAGTTTTATAAATATATTATAACACAAATATTTGGAAATAATTACCACAATTTTAATAATATGTAAACTTGTTGCAAGGATAACTAGAATTTATCTAACAAAAAAGGGTGGAGAAAAACCCCACCCTATAATACAACTAAACTTGAATTATGCTTTCTTAATCTTGTTAAGTTTAGCATTCAAATCAAGCAACTGCTCTTTATTCATTTTAAGACCTGTCATGCCGAGCATACCGATAAGACGAAGAACGGTAAATCCACCCATCATCTGCATAATACCCTCGTTCATTTCAAAACCGCCTTCACCTGCGCTCTGTTTTGCAGCTTCTGCGATTGGTCCCATAATCTGACCAAAGAGTGCCTGGCCTTCAGGAACTTTAAGAAGTTCACTCATCTTATCATTAAGTGAAAGATATCCCTCAACCTCTGTAATATCAAACCAGTTAAGAACTGCACCCTTTTCTTTAAGACGATAATCTTCATTAAATACTTCAACCTTACATATTTTACTCTGGTCACCGTATTCACCTGAAATTGCCTGAAGATGTGTAACACTTGCAGTATTAGGAACATCAAAATAGAAAAAGTGATTATCACTTGCCTGTTTACCAAGACTCTTACCATTTGCGATAAGTTCAACTTCAGGAAGGTTTGAATAAACAGTAACTTTTGTAAGGTCTTCTACACGGTCAACATAACGTTTACCACAGATATGAACGAATGGGTCATCAGAAAGCCATGCTTTATAAGCATAGAATGCGTCTTTCTTGTATTTGCGGTCAAATGTCATAAGACCTTTATGATTCTGACCATTTTCGCCACCCTCCTGACGAGCATCAGCACCGAAGTCGAACATATTCCATACGTGAGTTGCCCAGATGTATTTTCTTGAGAACAACTGTTTGATAAGTTCTTCGTGATAATATGCCTGATATTCTTCTGTGTAGTCACCTTGCTGTGGGTTTGATGTATGCCAGTTAAGTGCTTCGCAACCGTATTCACTCATACCAACAGGAATGTTAGGGAACTTAGCGTGGAAGTTATCAAACCAAGGGCCGTTCATGCTTGTGTCGCCACCATACCAACCAAAGTAGTGGTTGTGTGACACAACATCAGGAATCTGCAAATATGGGTCATCCATACTGCACATTGAAACAACTGCGATAGTTGTAAGTCTTGTTTTGTCCATTTCGTGACAAAGGTCATTAAGGATTTTATGATTTTCAACAAGGTCATCATCAGAGCCATTCATTGAAATTTCATTTGAAAGTCCCCAAACAACGATTGATGGGTGATTGTAGTTCTGAACAATAAGTTCTTTCATCTGTGAAATTGTATTTTCACGACCTGTTGGCATATGCTTTGAAATATATGGGATTTCTGCCCAAATTACCATACCATATTCGTCACAAAGGTCGTAGAAATACTGGTCATGCTGATAGTGTGCAAGACGGATTGTGTTTGCACCCATTTCATAGATAAGTTCCATATCTTCTTTGTGGTGTTCGGGAAGAAGTGCGTTACCATAACCCCATCTGTCCTGATGACGAGAAACACCGCGAAGTGGATATTCTTCACCATTAAGGATAAATCCGCGTTCAGGGTCAATCTGGAATGTACGACAACCGAAACGGGTTGAAACTTTATCGATTACCTTGTCACCGTCAAGAAGTTCTATTTCTGCTGTATATAAATATGGATTTTTTCTACCATTCCAAAGAACAACATTTTTAATCTCGATTACTTCTTTTGCTTCGTCAGTTTTAAGTGTTGCTACAACGTCGCCTAATTTATCTTTGATGATATAATTAATCATCTGACCAGGCTTTTTATTTGTAACAAAAGATTCAAATGTAACTTTTGCGTCAGTACCAACTACTTCAGGTGTGATTGCAATACCACGACCACCGTAATAATCAAGTTCAAAGTGGCTTTCGTTTACTGCAATAAGATTTACATCTCTGTAAAGACCACCATAGAATGTAAAGTCTGCCATTTGTGGATAAACTGTTTCATTTGCAGAGTTATCAACAAGAATACCAAGGCGTGTACCCTTTTTAAGTGCGTCAGTAATATCAACTCTCCAAGTAGAATAACCACCGTCGTGAGATGCTAATTTTTCACCATTCATATAAACAGTTGCAGATGAGTTTGCACCGTTAATTTCAAGGTAGTATTTATCTGCTGTAGGAACATCTTCCATATCAATATCTTTTACATAACAACAAGTTCCACGGAAATAGTCGTTGCCACCGTCTTGACCGTCAATAGCATTCCAACAATGAGGAACATTTACAAAGTCCCAGTCCTCAGGTGTAACTGCAGGAACTTCATTCACACCTTTACGGAATGACCATTTTCGATTTAAGCTGATAATTTTTCTCATAATATATACTCCTTTTCTTTTTTCGTTAAAAGTATAACAACCTACTTTTATATTTTAACTTAAAAGTGGATTTTTTTGTGAGTAGAATTTTTATTGGTTTGTGTATAATTTTTTATAAAAATAACCGTCAACGGAAAACCGCTGACGGTTCAAAAAATCAAACTGATTTATTATTTGTATAATGCTTTTCTTGCATCGTGCATTTTTTCTGCTCTTTCGTGTCTTTCTGCAAGTTCTTCATTCATCTGTTCAAGAGTTTTCTTATCAAGATTGTAAATGAATGCTATGCCGATAAACTGAACAACTGCACTAAAGAGATAAAGTGCTGCAACAAGCCAGCACATATTGTGTGCTGTTTCTGCACTCTGACCAATTGTTCCTTTTTTAGATACATAACCAAGAGCACCCATAATTGCAAGAACAACTGAAGGGCCAATGCCCTGAGCAAGTTTACGGAAGAATGAGTGAAGTGCATAAACTGTTCCTTCTTCGCGAGTGCCAAACTTCCATTCATTATAGTCGATAGCGTCAGCCATCATAGCCCAAGAAACGCAAGTATAAACACTCATACCAAAACCGAATGCTACAAGACCTAAAAGATAAACAACTAATGCTATGTCAAGATTTTCAATTGTTGGGAAGATAAACATTACAAGACCGCCAATAATTGAAGCGATTGTACCAGCAACTGAAGCCTCTTTCTTACCGAACTTGTTAACGAGTTTCTTAATAAATGGTAAGAATACAACAACAGGAAGGAAACCAATCATCTGAACAACGCCAGACATTGAAGCTTTGTTGAAGTATGTAGCAAACATAATTGTTGTAGCTGTTGTAGCAGACTGCATACCAAGGAACATACCCATAGCAGCAACTGTAGCACCAACTGCAGGACGGTTTTTCATAAACTTACCAAATGACTTGATAACATTGAATTTTTCTCCGCCTTCACTTGTTTTAACTGCATTTTCATCAACACGAATAGTGATTGTCTTAATCATAAACATAAATGCTATGAAGCCGAACACACCCATAATAAGTGCTGCCCAGAATACTAATTCGCCGTTAAGCATTTCTACCTGTTTACCAGTTACAGGGCTAAGTACAGCTTCGCCAATTTTATATGCTTCGCCTGTTAATGGATTTGTAAGGAATTGAGATTTATCAAAGCCCTCAGGGATTTCAATTCTATCAAGGAAATCTGTTGTTCCGTCAAATGTAACTTTTTCCCAAATAATCATTGGAAGAACAACCATAGGAACAATGTTACCAAACATTGAACCGATTGAACGCCAAGTTGAGAGCTGTGCGCGTTCACCTGAATCTTCAGTAACAAGTGAAAGCATTGAACCATAAGGAACATTAGCAACAGTATAGCAAGCATCCCAAACGATATAGCCTAAAACGAATAAGATTGCTTTAACAACAGTTGAAGCGTTAGGGAATGGAAGGAATACTGCTGCACCTGCAACCAATAATCCGCAAGCACCAATAAAGATGTATGTCTTAAACTTACCCATCTTATACTTTCTCTTGTCGTTGTCAATCATTGCACCAATAATAGGGTCGTTGATTGCGTCCCAAGCCTGAACAAGTAATAACAATATTGACAACAAGCCTGTTTCCATTGTCATATAAACAAGCCAGAATGTCTGAACTGTACCTTTAAGCGCAAAGCTCATGTTACAGCCAAAGTCACCGGCAGCGTATGCGGATTTATCAAGCATACCAAACTTGCGGTAACCGTTAGCATCGAGTTTTTTCTCTTTTGCCATTGTGGAAATCCCCCTTTTAATTTCTGTTGGAAAGAGTATAACTCTACCCTATTATCCATACGACAATATTTTATACTATATCGGGTATAATAAGTGAGTATTTTTTTCATTTTTTTCAGTATTTTTTTTGTTATGTCTTGAAATTTACCAAAAATTGTACGATAATAATAGCAGTATTTAACTTATGAGGAAAAATATATGAACTACACTAAAGAACTTGAATTTTTTCAGAAAATTCTTGAAAATTACAGAATAAATTCCTGTATTATAACTGACGGGGATACTTCATACAGAATGGCAGACCGTGGACTTCGCGATTCATTAGGGCTAAACGAAGACTATGACCAGTTATTCTGCACCCATCACGAAACGCTTACTGAAAACACTATTTTCTTGCTTACTGACAGTTTCAGTTGTAACTATATTTTTATTATTTTGCCTGAAACAGACGGTAAAAAGACTTTTATTGCAGGTCCTTACATTGACAGGGATTTCACTCAAAAAATGATTGTTGACGCTGCAAATCAATATAATATTTCCCCGTCACTCAGCAACCAAATTGAAAAATACTACACAACTATACCTGTTTACGCTGACAAAGATATTGTGTCCTCGCTTTTTATTTCATTAGCTGAGCTTCTTTGGGGAAGTATGGATAACTTTACTGTTAAAAATTTAAGTCTCGTTGCCCCTGAAAACAACTTTCCTGAAGTTGTTGAGCGTCTTGGCAACCACATTGACGACCCTTTACTTGCTATGAAAATGCTTGAAAGTCGTTACGAAGGTGAACGCAAACTTATGCAGGCAGTGAGCCAGGGCATTACCCACAAGGCTGAACAGATTATCAGTAACTCATCTGAACTTATGCTTGAAATGCGGGTACCTGACCCTGTACGCAATATGAAAAACTATGTGATTGTAGCAAATGTGCTTCTTCGCAAAGCAGTTGAACAAGGTGGTGTTCACCCATTTTATATTGATGGTGTATCATCAGATTTTGCTAAGAAAATCGAAAAAATCAAATCTGTGCAGGAAGGCATTGATATGATGCACGATATGATTTATAAATACTGTGCTCTTGTTAAAAATCACTCAATGAAAAACTACTCACTTCTTGTGCAGAAAGTTATTACTATAATTGATTCCGATTTGACTGCCGATTTAAGTCTGCACCGTCAGGCTGAAATGCTTAATGTAAACGCAAGTTATCTTTCAACTTTATTCAAAAAAGAAACCGGCATGACACTTACTGAATATGTTTCAAAGAAAAGAATTGAACATGCAGCGTTTTTACTTGTATCAACCAATCTGCAAATCCAGACCGTTGCGCAAAACTGCGGTATTTATGACGTAAACTATTTTACAAAAATGTTCAAAAAACAAACTGGTAAAACTCCAAGAGAATACCGTGAAAACGCATTAAAGTTCTAAAACATAATACAAATACTCAAAAGACTCGCTGAAAGCGAGTCTTTTTTGCTGCTTAAAATTATGCTTGTCATATTCTTTGTGGTTATCTCATACATTTGATTGAAATGCAAAGACGATAAAGGAGAGATAATATGGAATTTAATTCTAATAAAGACTGTATTTCTGTATGCAGTACCATTTTTCAGGCAAGTGCAGAACATTCTGTTGACTGTGATGTAACACTACCTGAATATATGCCTGATATTGTGCGTATTCTTCGTTGCAGTGCAGTATCAGGAGTGCAATCACATCAAATCAACGGTGACAGAATTACTGCAGAGTGCGAGTGTCTTGTAAAAGTGCTTTATATCTGTGAAGAAGGAAAAATCCGTTGTTTTGACCAGATGCTTCATTTTTCAAAGCAAATCGAATTAAAATCTGCTGACACAATTACCGATATTAGTGTTGGTGCTAAAACAGATTATGTTAATTACAGAGTTTCAGGGCAGAGAAAATTTGAAGTGCATGGTGCAGTAACAGTTTTTGCCAGAGCTGATGGCAAGAAAAAGTATGAATTCATAAATGAAGTTAGCGGCGGTTCAGTTACTGCAAGGTGCGAAAATGACGAAATCTGCGACCTCGTTTCAATCACCGAAAAAACATTTACAATATCTGAAACTGTTGAAACAGGCACGTTGTCGGAGCCTATTGGTGCAATTATTTCTCATAGTGCAGTTGCAGTTATTGATGAACTTAAAGTCATTTCAAATAAGTTATTCTTAAAGGGTGAAATGACAATCCGCACTGCATTTACAGGTCAAGAAACATGCGATGTTCATACTCTTGAAAACACAATCAGCATAAACCAGATTATTGAGTCCCCTGACATACACGAAAACTGTAACGTTGATGCACTTCTTTCGGTTATGAGCCTTGATGTGCGACCTAGATTTGACTCAGCAGGCGACAAAAATCTGCTTGATATTTCTGCAACTCTCGGCTTTTCTGCTTCATGCTACTGTAACCGTCAGATAAACTGCATAAAAGATGCATACTCAACAAAATATGAATCCGACCTTAAAAAGACAGTTGTTTATATGCCTGCACTCCACGAAAAGATTGATGATACTTTTCTTTGTCGCGGCAATGCAGAATTCGCAACCGGCATAACAAAAGTTTTAAGTTTTACTTGCGGAAATGCCACTTCTATTTTCTCAGTTGTTGAAGATGGTATTATAATTCGTGGTGAAGTAACAGCTGACATTATTTACGAAGACGCAAACGGCGACATCTCTTTTGCCCAAAGACAAATCCCATTCGAATACAAACGCCCTTTACAATCAAACAGTAACGCTCTCACCTGCAAACCTCACTGTGTTGCTAACGCATCAAGTTATGTAATGGTTGAGGGCAATAAAATAGATATTCGCATTGAAATACATATTCACGGATTTGTTTTCAGCGAAAAAGAAAAAAGTATTGTTACTGAAATCAACGTTGATAAATCAAAAATCAAAGCTATTAAAACTGCGTCACTTACCGTATATTTTGCAGAATGTGATGAATCACTGTGGAATATTGCAGAAAAATACAATACAACAGTTGAGGCAATTATGCGCGAAAATCACCTGACAGGCAATACCACAGAGAAAAAGTGCAAACTGCTTATTCCAAAGGTGTAAAGGAGGGGTTAATATGAAAAGTTCAAGTATTTATAACGATATTGCTGTGCGTACCGGTGGTGACATTTACATTGGTGTTGTAGGTCCTGTAAGAACAGGCAAATCTACTTTTATCAAGCGTTTTATGGATTCTGTTGTAATTCCAAATATGGAAGACAGTGCTGTGCGCGACCGTGCAACTGACGAGTTACCACAATCATCTGCTGGGCGTACAATTATGACAACCGAGCCTAAATTTATACCTGAAAATGCGGTTAAAATCACACTTCCCGATAATGCAAGTTTTAATGTGAGAATGATTGACTGTGTTGGCTACATTGTGCCATCATCTTTAGGCTATATTGAGGGCGATGGACCTAGAATGGTGCATACCCCTTGGTTTGAAAATGAAATACCATTTAATATGGCTGCCGAAATCGGCACACAAAAGGTTATTACGGAACACTCAACAATAGGTCTTGTAGTTACAACTGATGGTAGCATAAGTGATATACCACGAGACGAATATGAAGAGGCAGAAGAACGAGTAATAAACGAATTAAAAGCACTTAACAAACCTTTTGTTGTGCTTCTTAACTGTATGTATCCAAAAGGTGAATCAGCGCAACGCCTTTGTGATGAGTTGTCTGTAAAATATTCAGTACCCGTTATGGCAGTTAACTGTCTTGAGTTAAGTGAGCAAGAAATAAAAGAGATTATTACACAAATCCTTTTTGAGTTTCCTGTTAAAGAAATTGGCATTGACCTACCTTTATGGCTTGTATCTCTCCCTGATGACCATTGGCTTAAAACAGAAGTTATTAAAAATGTCTGGGAGTCAGTTGAAAATGTGACTTATGTGCGTGACATAAGTGTTATGACCGACACGCTTTGCAAATGTGAGCATATTACAAACGCCCATATAGGAAATATGGATTTAAGCATTGGTAGTGCCTGGATTTCAGTGGAAATGAACAACGATTTATTCTATAAAATCCTCGAAGAAACAACAGGAATTGCCATTGACAGTGAGCAAGGGTTACTTTCTTGTATGAAAGAGCTTTCAACTATCAAAAAAGAATATGAGCGTATTAAATCTGCTCTTGATGAAGTTGAAACTACGGGTTATGGAATTGTAATGCCTACAATAGACCAACTCTCACTTGAAGAGCCACAAATTGTAAAACAGGGTGGCAGATACGGAGTAAGGCTTTGCGCATCAGCACCGTCAATTCATATGATGAGGGCAGATATTAAGACAGAAGTTGCCCCAATAGTTGGCAGTGAAAGTCAGTCAGAAGAACTTGTAAAATACCTGCTTGAGGGATTTGAAGAAGACCCACACAAAATATGGGAATCAAACATTTTCGGCAAATCTCTTAATGACCTTGTAAACGAGGGGCTTCGCAACAAACTTTACCATATGCCGACAGATGCAAGAATGAAATTCCAGGAAACATTAGAGAGAGTAATAAATGAAAGTTGTAATGGACTTCTTTGCATAATTTTATAAATTGAAAAAAGACGAGATTGACTCTCGTCTTTTTTGTTGCTATACTTAACTCATAGGAAAATTTGACCTTTGGGGGTAAAAATATGGCAATACATACTCTTAAAAACAACATTTTTGTACTTGAAACAAAAAACACTCACTATGTGCTCGGTATTGACGATTATGGTTACAATCGTCATATTCATTGGGGTAAAAAGTGCAATATAAATGACTATTATGCAACTGATATCTGGGATGAAAACTCAAATCACACCCGTCTTGATATGGCAAAACAGGAATACACAGTTTTTGGTGGTACAAACTATCGTGAATGTGATTTGAAAGTAGTATTTCCTGACAAATGTCGTGAAATCGAACTTGAATTTGTTGGTGCAAAGGCAGAAGATAATCTTCTTACAATCACACTTAAAGACAAAGTGTATCCATTACAAATCGCACTTAAATACAAGATTCAGGATAACGACGATATTATTACCCGTTGGACA
Organism: uncultured Clostridia bacterium; assembly: GCA_937895645.1. GTDB lineage: Bacteria > Bacillota > Clostridia > Oscillospirales > Acutalibacteraceae > Fimenecus. The sequence continues at coordinate 11,418 of CALBKQ010000004.1, read as the reverse complement.
GAAATCAAGAATACTGGCAGTGAAAAAATAATTCTTGACAGAGTTCTTTCTGCTGAGCTTACCCTCCCCTCAATCTACCCTTATACATTCAAAAACACAAATGGTAGTTGGGGTGGCGAGTATGTTGAAACCGAGTCAACCCTCCAAGGTGGCGCATTAGTATTTGACAGTAAACGTGGTACAAGCGGTCATAATCAGTCACCATATTTTATTGCACACCAGAACGCTGACGAAAATCAAGGTGATGTGTATTTTGCAACACTTGCATATAGTGGTAATTTCAAAGTGCTTTGCACCCGCGACCTTTTCTACACAACACGCGTTTCATTAGGCCTTAATGACCACGATTTTAAGTATGAACTTAAGTGCAACGAAACATTTACTACACCAAAAGTTTTCTGTGGTTATACTGTAGGATTTGGTGAAATGAGCCGACAGATGAACCGCTTTGCAATCAACAATGTATTGCCAAAACAGTTTAACGATAAAATCTTACCCGTACTTTACAATTCCTGGGAAGCAACAGAGTTTGATGTAAATTGCAAGGGCCAGACAAAACTTGCAAAACTTGCTGCAGCTATGGGTGTTGAACTTTTTGTTATGGATGACGGTTGGTTTGGTGCAAGAAACCACGACCGCGCAGGTCTTGGTGACTGGTTTGTAAATAAGAAGAAGTTCCCTAAAGGACTTGATGAACTTATTAAGAATGTTAATAAGTTAGGTATGGATTTTGGTCTTTGGTTTGAGCCGGAAATGGTTAATCCCGATTCTGATTTGTTCCGTGCACATCCTGATTGGGCATATCATTATGATACAAGAACAGCCCACACACTCCGTCACCAGTTAGTGCTTAATATGACACGCGAAGATGTTCAGGAATACATTTTTGACCGTATGGACACAATGCTTACTGAACATAACATCAAATACATTAAGTGGGATATGAACAGACCACTTTCTGAAACAGGTGCAGAAAACCTCGACTGTCCACAAGAATTGTGGTACAGACACACACAAGCAGTTTATGATATTGTAGACAGACTTAAAGAAAAACACCCTGATGTTTGCATTGAAAGTTGCTCATCAGGTGGTGGACGAAGTGATTATGGCGCATTATCTCACTTTGACCAAGTATGGCCAAGTGACAACACAAGTGCTGTTGATAGAATGATGATGCAGAAATGGTTCACATATCTTCGTCCTACAAAAGTTATGCGTGCCTGGGTTACTGATGTTAACTGGTACAACCCACCAATGAGCCTTGAATTCAGATTTCATATTGCTATGCAGGGTGCGCTGGGTATCGGCGGCAACCTTACAAAATACAGTATTGGTGACCTTGCTCTTGCACGAAAAAATGTTGCTCTTTATAAAGAAATACGCCATCTTGTGCAGTTTGGTGACCTTTACAGAGTGCTTGACCCTGACCGTGACGAAATTCTTTTCAATGTTTATGTAAGTGAAGATAAAACCGAAGCGGTTGGTTTCCTCTCATCAGTAGTTACACGCTTTATGCAAAAACAAATCCCACTTAAATTTGAGGGACTTGATGATGAAAAAACATATAAACTTAAAATCGGTAGTGCTAAATACGAAAAGAGTGGCGCATTCCTTAAAAATGTGGGTATTCCTGTTACCGTAAGAGGCATGGGGTATAATCAGATTATTAAAATTAAGGCAAAATAACAAAAAACAAGGATAGACTTTTTATGGTCTATCCTTGTTTGCTTTACAAACCCAACACTTTGTTGGATTTAACTCTATATCATTTTCAGTAAAGTTAGTTTTATGAATAATATTATAATGTTCAAGACAAAGATTTTTCTCAATATCTGCGAAAAGTGTTTTGCGATTTTTTCTCATATATGGTACTAAATATGCCTCGAAAAATGCGTCAAAATGTTCAGATACAAATTCTTTTATAATATTTTCCATAATATTTAACCCCTTATATCAGTTTCTATTATTTTATATCAGTTTAGAGTATTTTGCAATACTTTTTAATATAATAAATCATATCAGCAAGGAGTGATTTATTATGAAACCCTTAAAAGAACAAATAAGCATTACAGTTGATAGTGATATTCTTGAAAAAGCAAGAAAATTGGCAGAATTAGATGACCGTTCACTTTCCCAATTCATAAATATCGCTCTCAAAGAGTATGTAAAGAAAATCGAAAAGCAAGATTAAAAGCGAAGTCAAACGACTTCGCTTTTTGTTTATCCTTTAAGCACTTCTTTATAAAGTCTTATATATTCATTTGCAGATTTGCCCCAACTGTTGTCACATTCCATAGCGCGTTTAACAAGAATGTTCCAACCCTCTTTATTAGAGTAACCGCCGATTGCTCTTTTTATTGTATAAAGCATATCGTGTGCGTTATAAGTTGAGAATGTAAATCCGTTGCCCTCGCCATCGCCACTATCTTTAATGCTATCACGAAGACCACCTGTTTCACGGACAATCGGAATAGTACCGTAACGAAGTGAAATCATCTGTGAAAGTCCGCAAGGCTCACTCTTACTTGGCATAAGGAATAAGTCACAACCTGCATAGATTTTCTTTGAAAGTGATGGAATAAAACCGATTTTAAGTCCCATTTTATCAGGGTATTTATCTGCCATTTCCTTAAAGAAACTTTCATACTGCCATTCGCCAGAGCCGAGTACCACAAATTGAATATCTTCAGTTGCAAGAAGTTCGTCAAGAACTGCTTTAACAAGGTCAAGTCCTTTGTGCCCTACAAGGCGAGTAACCATACCCATAATTGGAACATCTGGGCGTACAGGAAGTCCAAAGTATTCCTGAAGTTTTGCCTTGTTGACTGCTTTCTTTTCTTCAAAATCTTCTGAAGTGTAGTTCACTTCAATGTCCTTGTCAGTTTCAGGGTCATAAAGGATTGTATCAATACCATTAAGAATACCACTTAATTTCCAAGAACGTTGATTAAGAATAATATCAAGACCGTGTGAATACCAAGGGTCAAGAATTTCATTAGCATAAGATGGGCTTACAGTTGTAACTCTGTCAGCACACTCAATAGCACCTTTCATAAAGTTGCAATCACCGTCATATTCAAGAAGTGATGCTGCGCTATCAGGAAGACCTACAACGTCACATAAAAGGTCCATACCGTAAGTACCCTGATACTGAATATTATGAATTGTGAAAACTGTTTTGATATTTTCAAAACCAGGACGATTTGCATAAAGTGTATTGTAATAAACAGGTGTGAGTGCTGACTGCCAGTCGTTACAATGAATAATGTCAGGTTTGAAATCAATATGAGGAATAATTTCAAGCACTGCACGAGCAAAGAATGCAAAACGCTCTGCATCATCATAATAGCCATAAAGACCATCACGCTTGAAATAATACTGGTTATCAAGAAGATAGTAAATTACGCCACCTGCTTTTGCTTCAAAAACACCGCAATACTGTCTTCTCCATGCAACAGGAACTGAAATGCTTGTTACAAATTTCATTGTGTCTTTAAGTTCCTGACTTATTGTGTCATATAAAGGCATTACCACACGAGCACCGATAAGGCGTTTGCGGAGTGCTTGTGGCAAACTACCCGCCACATCACCAAGTCCGCCACTTGCTTTGAACGGAAGTGCCTCACTTGCAACATATAAAACTTTCATTAGATTACAATCTCCTTACCAATATAAACAGGATAATTTGTAGCGCCAGATAAAGTCTTATTTGGAGTAATAACAACGCTCTTATCTGCAACTACGCAATTAAGAGATGCGTTTTGTGCTACGAAACAATCCTGCATAACGATTGAGTTTTTAACAACTGCACCTTTTTCAACGCGTACACCGCGGAAAAGGATTGAGTTTTCAACTGTTCCCTCAATAATACACCCGTCAGCAACAAGTGAATTCTTAACATCTGAGCCAAGACCATAAATCGCAGGCATATCATCACGTACTTTTGTATAAATTGGTCTGTCTGCATTGAAAAGGTCGTCACAGTTTGCCATATCAAGAAGTTCCATGTTTGTTTTGAAATAGCTTTCCATTGACTCGATTGTTGCAGCATAACCTGCTACTTCGTAACCGTAAATATTGAGTTTGTCAACATTACCTTGAATAATATCTGCTTCAAAATCCTTATAATTCAAGCTGATTGCATCGTTGATAAGCCTTTCAAGAAGTGCTTTCTTCATAAAGATTACGTTAAGTGAATAATTAACATTATCTTCAGTTACAGGAGAAATTGAAATCTTTTCTGCCTTACCTTCTGCATTCATATCAAGAACTGCCACATCTGTAAGATTTGGCTTTTTGCCATTCTTATAAACAATAGTCATATCAGCATTTTTTGCTGTGTGATAATCTGTAAGTGCATCAATATCAAGATTAAAAACGGTATTGCAATCTGAAAGAAGAACATATTCTTCATTTGAACGACTAATAAAGCCCATAATACCTTTAAGAGATGCAAGTTTATCAGCATTCCCACCTGCTTCACTTGTTGAGAATGGTGGAAGAATGAAAAGGCCGTCATTTTTACGAGATAAATCCCAAGGTTTACCTGTACCTACATGGTCCATAAGAGACTGATAGTTGCTCTTTGTAAGAACACCAACTTTTTCAATACCTGCGTTAACCATATTTGAAAGAGTAAAGTCGATAAGACGATAACGAGATGCAAATGGTACTGAACCCATTGTACGAATACCTGTAAGCTCGCCAATACATTCGTCATAAGCGTTTGAAAATACAATACCTACTATATTCTTACCTGTCATCTTAGTTCTCCTCCTTTACTACATCTTCGTCTACCATTGCTTTAGGTGCAACAAATGCGCCTTCGTGCACGGTAACACCTGCGCCTACAACCGCAACGCCCCAGTCATCGCAATTTGCCATTTCTTCAGGACTTGCGCCAACTACTGCGCCTGCTTCAATAACTGCATTTTCTGCAACCATTGAATACTGAACAACTGCACCTTTTTTAACAACTGTACCAGGCATTACTATTGAGTATTTAACCTCTGCACCCTCTTCAATAACAACATCATTGAAAAGAATTGAGTAGTCAACATCACCATAAACACGAGAGCCCTCTGAAATCATTGAGTTCTGCACTTTTGCATCTGCAGAAATATAGTGTGGTGGGCTTGATGGAGTTTTTGCATAAATTCTCCAGCTTGTGTCTGACAAATCAAGGTCAACTTTTGGATTAAGAAGGTCAAGGTTTGCTTCCCACAAACTATCGATTGTACCAACGTCTTTCCAGTAACCATCAAAAAGATATGCAAACATTTTTTCGCCATCTGCGTGCATTTTTGGAATAACATTTTTACCAAAGTCGTTACTTGACTCTGGGTCATTTTCATCATCAATAAGATACTGACGGAGTTTACTCCAAGTAAACACATAAACACCCATTGAAGCCTTGTTACTTCTTGGATTTTTTGGCTTTTCTTCAAACTCACTGATTGAGTTATCGTCATTAAGAATCATAAGACCAAAACGACTTGCTTCTTCCCAACTTACTTCAAGCATTGCAATAGTACAAGCAGCACCCTTTTCTTTATGGTACTCAAGCATCTTGTTGTAATCCATTTTATAAATATGGTCACCGGAAAGAATTACAACATATTCAGGGTCATAACGGTCGATGAAATTAATATTCTGATAAATAGCGTTTGCAGTGCCCTTGTACCATTCTGTACCTTTAATCTGCTGGTAAGGTGAGAGAATATGAACACCACCATTAGCACGGTCCAAATCCCAAGCCTGACCGTTGCCTATGTAATCGTTAAGTTCAAGTGGTTGATACTGTGTTAAAACACCAACAGTTGAAATACCGGAGTTTACACAGTTTGAAAGTGGGAAGTCAATAATTCTGTATTTACCGCCGTAAGGTACAGCAGGTTTAGCAATGTTCTTTGTAAGAATTCCAAGACGGCTTCCCTGACCGCCTGCAAGAAGCATTGCAATACATTCTTGTTTTCTTGCCATATTTATTCCTCCATTATCTTGTTTTTTGAAGATAAATTGTTGACATTGGTGGTAAATCGAGAGAAATGCTTTGTTCAAATCCATGCATAGCCTCTTTTTGCCACTTTATTTTCTGCGGTTGTGCTTTTCCTGTTCCGCCATATTTCGCATCATCGGAATTAAACACAATCTTATAATTACTCTTTGCAGGAACGCCGATTTTATAATTATCACGGGCTACAGGTGTAAAGTTACATATTGCAATAATCTCTTTACCCTTTTCGTCAATTCTACGGAATGAAATTACTGAATTGTCATTGTCGTCCGCTGAAATCCACGAAAAGCCTTCCCATGAATGGTCAACCTGCCAGAGTGGTGCATTTGCTTTATAAAAATGATTAAGTTCTTTTGTGTATGTCTGCAACTGTTTATGTGCATCATACTGTAAAAGCAACCAATCAAGACCCTGCTTGTAATTCCACTCAATAAACTGACCAAACTCGCTACCCATAAACATAAGCTTTTTACCAGGATGAGCCATCATATAGCCCATAAATGCTCTTACCCCTGCAAACTTTTCTTCATAAGTACCAGGCATTTTATTTATAAGTGAACATTTACCGTGAACAACCTCGTCGTGTGAGATTGGCAAAATAAAGTTCTCTGAAAATGCGTAGAAGAATGAGAATGTAATACAACCGTGATTGCCTTTTCTGTAAAGTGGGTCCATTGAGAAATATCGTAGAATGTCATTCATCCAACCCATATTCCACTTATAGTTAAAACCAAGGCCGCCCATATAAACAGGCTTTGTAACCATTGGCCACGCTGTACTTTCTTCTGCTATGAGCAGACTTCCGTGATAATCACGGAAAACATTCATACTTAATTTGTTAAGAAAATCTATTGTTTCAAGATTTTCATTACCGCCGTCTTTATTGGCAATCCAGTGGCCGTCATCTCTACCATAATCAAGATAAAGCATTGATGCAACTGCGTCGACACGAAGTCCGTCAATATGGTATTTGTCAAGCCAGAACATAGCGCTTGAAATCAGGAATGACTGAACTTCATTTCTGCCGAAATCAAAAACTTTTGTACCCCATTCAAGATGCTCACCTTTTCTTATATCTGCATATTCATAACAAGGTGTACCATCAAATTCATTAAGACCGTTTGCATCCTTCGGGAAGTGGGCAGGTACCCAGTCAAGAATTACGCCTATACCGTTCTTGTGACACATATCCACAAGATACATTAAATCATCAGGTGTGCCATAACGGGATGTTGCAGCAAAATAGCCTGTAACCTGATAACCCCAAGAGCCGTCGAAAGGATACTCTGTAAGTGGCATAAACTCAATATGAGTGTAACCCATTTCTTTAACGTATGGGATTAACTCTTCTGCCATTTTACGATATGAATAGAAGTTACCGTCATCATACTGTTTCCATGAACCTGCATGTACCTCATAAATATTAACAGGTCTGTCATACTGGGCTTTTTCACGCTTAGCCTTTTCCCATTTCGCGTCAGTCCATTTATAATTTCCCAACTCGTAATATTTTGTGGCATTATCGGGACGAGTTTCCATATGATAACCATAAGGGTCGCTTTTCATAAGTTTTCTGCCGTCCTGAGTAGTGATGCAGAATTTATATGAATCATAAACCTTGACATTTTTAACGTAAACTTCCCATATACCACCGGCAGTTATACGCTCTGCTTTATTTGCGTCATCATTCCAACCATTGAAATCGCCACTGACGCTAACTGATACCGCATTTGGTGCCCATGTTCTGAAAACAACTGTTTCGTCATCTACCCTATGAGCGCCCATATATTCATAAGCACGTGCGTTATTGCCCTGATGGAACAAATAAACAGGCACCTGAGCCTCATAGTTATTGTTTTGAGATTCCGCCACTTTTTTCACCTCACAAATATTTACAATAAATCGCAATTCTACTTATACAGATATATTCTAACACTTCAAAATGGCGATTTCAAGTGCTTTTTGCACAAATTGTTCAAACTGATAACAAATTTAATTACAGTCATTTGTGCATTTTGTTACAAAATTTGCCATAAAATATAATAAACGAACCTTTGTTGACATAATTGAACACAAAAAAAGAGCCTGCTCAAACGAGCAAGCTCTATATCTCTTTATAAGATTAATATGCAACTGTCCACCATTCTTCGAAACCAAGACCCACTGAATAATCGCCCATATAGAGAATCATTGGAAGGTCGAAGTAATATTCAACAAGGTTGCCTGTTGATTTTTCAATCTTTGCTTCAGCTGTTGTTGCCTGATAATCGCAATTTGGCTCAAGTGAGTTGATAATTGGAACATCTTTGATTGGTTCCTGAATTGACTCTTTTGTAAGGATTGTTGCAACCGCACCAACCTTTTCGCCTGCTTTTGGATTCTTTGCAGGTTTTACCACAACTGTAATAATGTAGTAGTCGCCTTCTTCTTTACAATCAATGCTCTTAACGTCGTCTTTTGTAAGACCACAAGTTGCACCTGATGGTGGGAAGTTACCAGCAATATCAGCACCTGTGTATGTAACATTTGTTTCTTCTGCTTTAAGAAGTGAGCCCATAAGACCTTTACCAGCGCCTTCAATAATAGGGTTACCGCCTGCGTCAACATGCTCATTATAATTGTAAGCGTTTTTCTTTAACTGAGTAACGCTCTTTGCATTTGTTTTAACACCGCTGAAAGCTTTTACAAACAAGTCAAACTGCATTGTTTTTGAAGTCATAACAGTTGCAGCCTCGCCACCCTGATTGTCTGTATTTGAGTCATCAGGAATTGCAGGAGTCTGATTATCATCTACACTCTGATTTGAATTAGAGTTATTGCCTTGTGACTGTGAATTAACAACAAATGTTTTATTTTTAAGAACAGTTGCAAGACCAATTCTTGTAAAAGCCACTGATGTTGCACTATAAACGATTACTATTGCAACACAAACTGCAAGTGTTTTGAAGAAAAGATTAGCAAACTTTTTTCTTTTTTCAGCTTTCTTTTCTGTTTTAGCCTTGTACTGTTCGGGAGTAAGTTGTTTTTTAGCCATTTTTTGAACCCCTTTCAAAAATTAAACCTTTACCACATTACTTTACAACAAAATGGGCAAAATGTCAATATTATTCTTAAAAAACCCCTGTCTTTAATATTGTATTAGAGTATTTTTTGTGTTATTATATTATACACATTGTTGAGGAAATATTGTTTTGGGGAATAAATCTTATTATCAGAGGCGTAAAAATGAAAGATTTTAAGAAAAAAGCATTCAGTTGGAAAGTCGTATTCAAAATAATAGGTCATTTGTTGTTTATAATGAATCCTAAAATTATTTACTATAAACACCTTGACAAAAAAGGTAAATATGAAAAGCGTGATGCAGTTGCATTCAAAGCGGTTAAGAAATGGGCGAAATTTGTAACGAAAGCAGCTAAAATGGACATTACTGTTGAGGGTCTTGAAAAAATCCCAACTGACAGACCATTACTTTTTACACCAAATCATCAAAGTTATGCTGACATTCCATTACTTTTACACGTATTAAAAGACTTTAACTTCGGATTTATGATGAAGCTTTCACTTGCAGGCGTGCCATTCATAAGTGGTATCAGCAAAATGATTAAAAGTGTGCCTGTAAACCAGGAAAATCCGCGTGAAGCAGTTAAAGCCATACACAAAACTATTGAAAACATTGAAAGCGGTCACTCAATGCTTATTTTCCCTGAAGGCAAACGTGGTTTTACCAATACTCCTGACAAGTTCAAAAACGGTGCATTCAAAATTGTTCAAAAAACAGGTGTTACTGTTGTTCCAATCTATATAAGAAATGTATTCAAAGTTTTTGAGGGCAGTAATGGTATTATTACTCCAACTTCTATAAAGGTTACAATTCTTGACCCTATCGAAACAAAAAATATGACCCGTGCCGATGTAAAAGACTTACACGACAAAGTTTACAGTGTAATTTTAGAAGAATCAAAAAAATATAACGATTAAATTTTAGGCAGTCTGCAAAAAAAGACTGCCTTTTTTTATGGGTTTTGTTGTATTGAATAATTTTGTATTATATAGTATAATTAGTTGATAATTTTTCCTGAGGAGGAAACAAAATGAAAAAGGGAATTATTTTTGACAAATCAAAAAAAGTTTTTCCAATAATCGTTATGGCAATCGGCATTATTCTTGCCCTTGCATTACAGATTATGCGACTTAACATTGTTGCTGTTGTAAACGTAGCATTTATGTGCATTGTGGTTGCTCTTATGATGCTCGGACTTTTTATTTTCAAAAAGCTTTACGTGTGGAATTTTATTACATACGGTATCAACGCACTCAGCATTGTGCTTTATTACACAATCTGGGGTGCTGACGCAGGCTTTGGTGCATGGCTTTCAGGCGGCGAAGCTGGTTGGAAATCTGTTGAACACGCTCTTGTTTCAGGTGCCGACAATGCCAACTTCTTAATTCGTCTTGGTGGTAACCTTTTACTTCTTTTGCCTTGTATTATTATGTTTACAGCACTTTTAATTGTTGGCAAAAAGCAGTTTGAAAAGAAAGGTGCACATGTTGTAATTACAAGTATTATCAGCATCTTACTTGCAGGTACTTCTGCATTCTATGTAATTACAATGAACTACCGTTCACAGCCTAATGTTGAACGTCTTTGGGAAGGTCACGATGACTACCTTGACGGTGTTGACGAAGTAAGCAAGGGTAAACCTAATGTGCTTTTCATTATGATGGACGACTTAGGTTGGGGCGACATTTCACTTAACGGCGCAATTTATGATACTCCAAATATTGACCGCATTGGTGAAGAAGGCGTTAACTTTGATAACTTCTATTCAAGCTATTCAGTTTGCTCACCTGCTCGTTTCAGTCTTATGACAGGTCGTTATCCATTCCGTGGATATGCAGACAACGTTATTTATCCTACATTTGACACACTTTCACCATTTGCATCAACGAGAATTTTCAACTCTATTGAAATGGGTAACAACTGCGACGGTATGCTCGGTGACGAAATCACTATTGCTGAAGTATTCCAGAATGCTGGTTACAACACGGGTGCTTTCGGTAAATGGCATCTTGGCGACTATGGTGAATACCTCCCAACAAATCAAGGCTTTGACTATTTCTATGGTAGCCACCATGTAAATGATATGACTCCATTCTATCATGTTGCAGAAGAAAACGGCGAATATGAAATCGTTCACGGCATTGACGAAATGTTTGTTAACGGCAAGAAAGACCAGAGTAAGTTAAGTGAATGGATTCACGAAGAAATCAACGATTGGATTACAGATAAAGTTACAAATTCTGACGAGCCATTCTTCGCATACTATGCAACTCCATGGCCACACGGTCCCGTATTCGCAGGCGACGATTTTGACGGCACAAGCGGTATGGGGACATACGTT
>CALBKQ010000003.1 GCA_937895645.1 uncultured Clostridia bacterium | reverse complement strand
TTATATTAAAATACAGTCCACTAAAACGTACCATATTTGGTTGAAAATTTGGGAAATTTGTATTATAATGTAATTTGATATATTGTAACTAATTGACGTTAGGGGAATAGCAATGATTACAGGCGAATTAAAATCAAAAATTGATAAGATTTGGGATACTCTTTGGACTTCGGGATTAGCATCACCAACAACGGTTCTTGAGCAGATTACATATCTTATGTTTATGAAGCTTCTTGATGATAATGAAATCAGAAAAGAAGGTAATGCTGCTGCTCTTGGATTTCCATATAAGAGCAAAATTTTCAAAGATGGTGAATATACACCTGACGATGGCAATACAAGCATTGCTTATAGTGAATTGCGTTGGAAGAAGTTCCACAACTCAGAACCAAATGTAATGTTTGATACTGTTAGAAACTACGTGTTCCCGTTTATCAAATCAGTTAATGGCGAGGGTAAAGATACTGCTTTCTCTCGCTTTATGAATGATGCCGTTTTCCTTATTCCAACACCAAAAGTGCTTGCAGTCTGTGTTGATACCCTTAACGAAATTGATATGAGCAATAAAGACATTATGGGTGATGTTTACGAATATTGCCTTGGTCTTATGTCTTCAGCAGGTGCATTAGGTCAGTTCAGAACACCACGTCATATTGTTGATATGATGGTTGAACTTATGCGTCCTAATATTGACGATAAGATTCTCGACCCTGCAATGGGTAGTGCCGGTTTTCTTTTAGGTAGTGCAAAATATCTTCAGAGTAACTATAAAACTGAACTGATGCGTAAAGATGTTGCAGAGCATTATAACAAAACAATGTTCAATGGTTTTGATACTGACCCAACAATGCTTCGTATCGGTGCTATGAATATGCTTCTTCACGGTGTAGAAGAGCCAAATATTGACCGTCAGGACTCACTTTCTGATGATAATACTGTCCGTGATGAGTATTCACTTATTCTTGCAAACCCACCATTTACAGGTAGCGTTTTCCAGGAAGATATCAGCAAGGATATTTTAGCCCTTTGCAAGACAAAGAAAACAGAACTCTTGTTCCTTGCATTGTTTATAAAATCACTTAAAATCGGTGGAAGATGTGCTTGTATCGTTCCGGATGGTGTCCTTTTCGGCTCATCAAATGCACATAAGTCAATCAGAAAAGAACTTATCGAAAATAATTGCTTGCAGGCTGTAATTTCAATGCCTTCAGGTGTGTTCAAGCCATATGCAGGTGTTTCAACCGCTGTTCTTGTATTTAAGAAAGACCCATCAGGCACAAAAGATGTGTGGTTCTATGATATGCAGGCAGACGGACATACACTTGACGATAAGCGTACACCTATTGATGATAACGACATTCCTGATATTGTCGCACGTTTCCACAATCTTCAGGACGAAGTGGATAGAGAAAGAACTGAAAAATCTTTCTTTGTGCCAAAAGACGAGATTGTGTCAAACGATTATGACCTTTCAATCAATAAATACAAAAAGACAGAATATGTGCCAATTGAATATCCAAGCACTGAAGAAATAATGGCAAATATTCGTGAATTAGAAAAACAGATATCAATCAGTTTTGATGAGTTGGAGAAAATG
>CALBKQ010000002.1 GCA_937895645.1 uncultured Clostridia bacterium | reverse complement strand
AGTTGTCTTCAGGGCGGAGCGAAATTCTCCACCGGTGGTAAAAGTCCACGAGCAGATGCTGATTAGGTGAAATTCCTAAACCGACGGTATAGTCCGGATGAAAGAAGATGCAACATTTTTGTTACACCTCCCCTGCTGACCGCAGGGGATTTTCTGTTTGACGACTAATCAGTAAATTGGAAAGGGAGATTTTTATGTCAAACAAAAAGAATAAGAAAATTTTTAATTTAACAATTGTCGGTCTTATGACTGCTATTGCAACGGTAATTTATATGGTTTTTCCTGAAGTTCCTATTGTTCCAGGCGTTGATTATATGAAGGTGGATTTCTCAGACTTTCCAGCAATACTTACCGGTGTTATTTTTGGACCTGTTCAGGGAATACTTGTAGAGGTTTTCAAAAACATTATTCACCTTACTAGAACAACCACATTCGGTATTGGTGAAATTATGAATGTGATAATAGGAAGCAGTATGATTCTTTCAATGTCACTTTCAGTTAAAGCATTCAAAAAGATTTTCAAATCAAATAAAATTAACTTAAAAATATACTTTATCTCATCTGCAATAACAATTATTATTGCAATAGTTATGGGTTGGTTTGCAAACCTTGTATTTACCCCTATTTTCTATAATATTATGGGTATTCCACTTGTTACAGAAACTTACCTTGCGGGTGTATGGGGTTCCACTACACTTAATTCAATTAAATCTGCTTTCAATATTTTACCATTTTTTCCAATATATTTTGCCCTTGAAAAAGGTGTAAAAAAATACACAATATAGTTGACATTACACGAATCTGTGGTAAAATATATATCAACTCAATATTTCCCTTATGCAGAGTGGTGGAGGGTCTGGCCCTGTGAAACCCGGCAACCTGCTTTATAGCAAGGTGCTAATTCCTGCGGATTTTCCGAGATATAAGGTTGTTATTTTATGGCACCCTTATGGGTGCTTGATTTTTTTGGGAGGCTAATTTTATGGCAAAATTTTTATTTACATCTGAATCAGTTACAGAGGGGCATCCTGATAAAATCTGTGACAAAATTTCTGATGCAGTTCTTGACGCGATGCTTTCACAAGACCCAATGTCACGCGTAGCTTGTGAAACAACAGTTACAACAGGACAAGTTCTTGTTATGGGTGAAATTACATCAAAAGCACAGGTTAATATTCCTGAAATAGTTAGAAATACTATACTTGAAATCGGTTATGATGACAGTGCAAAGGGCTTTGACGGTAACACTTGTGCAGTGCTCGTAGCACTTGATAAACAGTCATCTGATATTGCTCTTGGTGTTGACAACTCAATGGAAATCAAAGAAGGTAATGACGATTTCTACAACCTTAACGGTGCTGGTGACCAAGGTATGATGTTCGGTTTTGCTTGTGACGAAACACCTGAACTTATGCCAATGCCAATTTCAATAGCAAACAAGCTTGCAGTTCAGCTTACAAAGGTAAGAAAAGACGGTACTCTCCCCTATCTTCGTGCTGATGGTAAAACTCAGGTTACTGTTGAATATGATGATGACAGAAATCCTGTTAGAATTGATGCAATTGTTGTTTCTTCACAGCACAGCGCAGATATTGAGCTTTCACAGATTCGTGAAGACGTTAAAAAATATGTTATTGAACCAATCGTTCCTGCAAATCTTATTGATGAAAATACAAAGATTTTTGTTAACCCAACAGGCAGATTTGTAATTGGCGGTCCTATGGGCGACTCTGGTCTTACTGGTCGCAAAATTATTGTTGATACATACGGTGGTTATTCTCGCCACGGTGGCGGTGCTTTCTCAGGTAAAGACCCTACAAAAGTTGACCGTTCAGCTGCCTATGCTGCACGTTATGTTGCTAAAAACGTTGTTGCTGCTGGTCTTGCTAAAAAATGTGAAATTCAGTTAGCATATGCAATCGGCGTTGCAAAACCTGTTTCAGTAATGGTTGACACATTTGGCACAGGTGTTCTTAAGGATTCAGAACTTGGTGATATTATTAACGAAGTATTTGACCTTCGTCCTGCTGCAATTATTGATATACTTAAGCTTCGTAACCCTATTTACAAACAACTTGCAGCTTATGGTCATGTTGGTAGAACTGACTGTGATGTAATGTGGGAAAAAACTGATAAAGTACAAATTTTGAAAGAAAAAGCAAAAATTAACTAATTAAAAAAATCGTATAAAGCATTACAAATTACTCATAATATCAGTGCAGGTAAATACATGCTAATATTAAGGAGTGAATACAATGCTTGACAGAATTTCTTTAATCCTCGTTGTAATTGGTGCAATTAACTGGGGTGCGATTGGTTTATTCCAATTTGACCTTGTTGCCTGGCTCTTTGGTGGTCAGTCAGCAATAATCAGCAGAATTGTTTACACATTAGTTGCACTTGCGGGTATCTGGTGCTTGTCACTTTTATTCCGCCACAACGAAATTTTAGTTAGTGATGAAGTATAAAAGAAAATCCCTTGATTATTTCAAGGGATTTTTTTATTCAGTAATTTTAAGTTTTTCAATAAGCTCTTTCTGTGGTGTTACATAAACCGTGTTATATGTGTTGTATATAACTTTACCCGGTTTTGCGCCAACAGGCTTTTTAACATTTTTAATAAGTGTATAATCAACTGCAACTGATGAAGAATCTTTTGCCTTACTATGATATGTCGCAATACAAGCTGCTTCAAAAATTGCTGTTTCTGTAATTTCTTTTTTATCTGCGATAATCACAGTATGAGAACCTGCGTGTTTTTGCACGTGTAACCACATATCATAATTTTTTGCAGTTTTTAATGTAAGCATATCATTCTGCACATTGTTACGACCAACAAGAATTGTAAAACCATCACTTGACTTAAATTCTATTGGTGGTAATGGTTTATCATTTTTTGGATTCTTACCTTTTCTGCTTTTTACATATCCGCCCTTTTCGAGCTCGTCACGGATTTCGGTAATTTCACGGTCTGTATTAGCACGAGATAAATTATCAAGCACAGTATCAAGATAAACCAACTCCTGCTCACCTTCTTCAATAAGGTTATGCAAAAGTTTCTTGGCATTTGTAGCTTTTTTATATTCCTTAAAATACTTCTGTGCATTTTGTTGTGCAGTCAAAGCAGGATTAACAGAAATGTCAACACTATTACAATTATCATAATAGTTTTCAACAGTGTATACTGAAGATTTTTCAGTTAACCTATATTGATTTGCAGTAATTAACTCTGCATAAATACGCAATTGCTCACGATTTTCACTTTTTTCTAATTCAAGTCGACGATTATTAATTTTTCTTGATGTACGCTCAACTGCATTATTAAGAATCTTAAATAAATCTGACACTTTTCTTTTTATACGATTGATTTTATCTTTTTCAAAATAAAAATCATCAAGTAGCTCAGATATGGAGTTATATTCTTTTTTTATTAAGGCTTTTCCGTATTGCCTTATGTCAGCAAACGAAAAATCAAAAGGCACATTATCAACTGATGAAAGCATATAAAAACATTTATTATTAGTAATTTCATTTCTTAACACTGATATTTCTGCATTCAAACGCTCTTTTTCGATATCAGATAGTACACCTGTTTGTTTATCGCCAAAAACTGTACGATAGGCAATTTCACGACCTATGATTGGCGAAATACCTTCTACAGTATCTAAAATCGCTTTAGAAAGCATTTTTTCAGATTTATTAAGTATTGCATTAACAATATTTTTAGTATTATCTGTTAAAATATTGGATTTTTCAGGGATTGGTGGTAATTCATATTTAAGTCCTGGCAGAATTTCACGAACTGATGATTTTTCTTCGTCAATTCTTTTAACAGCATCAATAATTTTATAATCGATATCACAGAAAATTATATTACTTCGTTGCCCCATAATTTCACAAATTATGTGATATTTAGTTTTATCACCAATGTCAGTTGTACCATCAAACTCAAAAATAAGTATTCTGTCATTCTGTACTTGCTTAATATTTGTCAGAGTTGCACCAGCAAGTCTTTTACGGAGTAACATACAAAGCATTGGTGGAAATTTAGGATTTTCAAGGTTATAACGAGTCATATGCACTCTTGGACTTTGACCATCACAAGAAAGATATAGTCTATAAGCACCATTTCGGGTACGCATAATAAACACCAACTCATTTTTTGATGGTTGATGTACTTTATCAATTTTAGAGCCTATCAAATAACTTTCGAGCTCTTTTTTTACTAACCCTAATGTAATTCCGTCTAACGCCATAAATCCTCTTAAATCGTAATAATTGGTGATTCTTGTAATGCTAATTCGCAAGACACGTTAAATTCTTCTTTAATTTTATTAACAAGTGGTTCGATTGCAATATTTTCTGTTTCAAAATGACCAGCTGCAACCAATAAAATATTCATTTCATTTGCATCAAGAAATGCGTGGTGAGATGCATCACCCGTAAGAAGTGCATCACAACCTAATTCTTTAGCAAGTATTAAATAGTCACTGCCTGACCCACTACAAACTGCTACTTTTTTTACATCTTTTTTAAGAGAGTTATATCTAACAACGCAACCAAGTACATTTTTAATATGATTTACAAAGTTTTCAGTTGATATGTCTCTTTCAAAACTGCCAACATTAAGACAAGTACCTTCAACTTTAACAAAACTGTTAAATCCTGCTGTCTGGCAAAGCATATCATTTACACCATTAACTGCTTTATCATAGTTTGTGTGGGCACAGATTATACTGATATTATTATTAATAAGTTTATAAACCAAACTATCACTTAACACATTCGATACTGGCTTAAAAACAACAGGATGATGAGTAATTATTAAATCTGCACCACAAGTGACTGCTTGTTCAATAACATCAGTTGTAACATCAAGTGCAAAAAGGATTTTTGTAACTTCAGCTTTTTCGTCACCCACAAGAAGTCCTGAATTATCCCATTCTTCTTGTGTACTGAAAGGTGCGATTGAATCAATATAATTATAAATATCTTTTACTGTTGCCATTTACTCAACTCCCCTACTAATTTTTCTAAATCAGCACACTCTTTATTAGCCTTTTTTAATGCAATAAGTTTTTTATTATACTTGGTATAAGTTTTCGCAAGGTATTTTTTTGATAAATCGTCTTGATTAATTGGTAATCTACCTACAATTAAATCAAGGTCGGTGAATGCCATTGCATCACCATAATAATATGCACTTATAATTATGTAAAATTTGTCACCATCTTCTGCAACAACTTCATTATCAATAATAAATCCATTATCAAAGAGTGTTTTTCGCAGCTCTTCAATATGAGTCATTGGCTGTAAAATTAAGTGAATATCGCTGTTTTTCAACCACTCTGTACGCTCAATGAATGACGAAATAAGCAAACCACCCATACCTGCAACTGCAATTTCTTCGACCTCGTTTTCTTTGAAATTATCAAGACCATCAGAAAGTCGCAACTCAATTTTATCGGTTAAGTTGTGTGAAACAACAGTTTCTTTTGCATTATCAAGAGGGCCAACACGCAAATCGGCAGCAACTGCATGATTAATTACTCCCTTTTCAGCAAGATAAACGGGAAGATAAGCGTGGTCAGTACCAATATCTGCAAAAATTTTACCTTTTCGCACTAAATTGGCAATAGCCATTAAACGACTGTCAAGTTTCAAACAACTCACCTCTTTTGAACAAAATCCCCCTAACTTTATAGGGGGATTTTATGATTATTATTTGTTTGCGTTTTCTTTAAGAAAAGCGTTAATACCTTCAACGAATTCATCAGGGTCTACGCCATGAACCATACAAGCCTGTTCAACTGTTTCGCCTCGGGCAGATGGACAACCAAGACAATGCATACCAAGATTCAAGAAAAAAGGTACTGTTTCTCTTGCATTATCAAGGATTTCACCGATATTCATATCTTTTGTTACCTGAAACATCTTTTATTCTCCTTTAACAACTGAAACTGAAATTTTCTTGTCATTTATTGCAAACTCACTTGTGTAATCAGCTTTAATTTCTGTGTTGATTACGATTGAATCTGCAAGAAGCTCACCTGAAATAAATTCAAGTTTTTCAGTAAGAGCATTTACAATGAACTCATCATCAACAATGATTGATGCATTGATTCTTTGTTCAACCTGATAGCCTGCATCTTTACGAGCAACCTGGCACTGACGGATAATGTCTCGAACAACACCCTCTTTAAGAAGTTCATCTGTAAGAACAATATCAAGTGCTACAACGCTACTCTGTGCAAATTCTGCTGAAACAACGCCTTCTTTAGTCTTTGACTGAACTGCAAAGATAGATGCGTCAAACTTCTCATCCCAACCAGGAACTGTAACCTCGCCACCTGCAATAACTACTGATGTAAGTGCTTTCATTTCGTCAGAGTCTGTTTCATCTTATTAACATTCTGTTTGAGAACTGCGCCTGCAACCTTGAAATTAACTGCAAGGAACTGGTCTTCAAGAACATTGATATCATCAATATACTCAATTGCTTTAATATTAAGTTCATCAAGAATATTCTTCTCAAAAGTCTTAATTTTATCAGCCATATCTGCACCACAGCAAACAAAGAGTTTACTGAGTGGCTGACGAACTTTAATCTGCTGTTCATTACGAAGTCTCATTGCAGTAGCGATTACATCACGAGCAAGAGCAGTCTGTTCAATGATACCGTCATCTACGATGCCTTCAATAACTGATGGCCAATCGCTTAAGTGTACTGATTCTGCAACAGTTGAATCGCACTTCTTAATAAGCTTCTGCCAGATATATTCTGTCATAAATGGCATAATTGGAGCCATTGTCTGAACACAAGTTTTAAGTGCGTTAAAGAGTGTCCAGTAAGCAACCATCTTATCTTGCTGGTCTTCTGTTTTCCAGAAACGACGACGGTTTGCACGGATATACCAGTTAGAAATATCGTCAACGAATATTTCAAAATCTTTAACCATAGCAAATGACTTATAATCATCCATATAAGCAGTTGCTTTTTTGATAAAGTCGTTTGTTCTTACAACAAGCCATTTATCCATTGGTGTTAATGCCCCGAAATCAACTTTATAATCTGCAAAGTTTGGTTTGTCAAGCTGTGCATAGGTATCAAAGAATGTAAAGATATTCCAGAAACCAAGCATCTTTCTTCTTGCTTCGTCACCAAGGTTATAACCGAAACGAACGTCATTTGTATTTGGTGCACTTGCATAGAGATAACGAACAGTATCTGCACCGATTTTCTCTGCAGCCTCGTCAAACTTAATCATAAAGCCAGTTTTTGAGAACTTAGAGCCGTCTTCTGCAACAACCATACCGTTTGTAACAACTTTTTCATAAGGTGCACGACCTACAAGAACAGTACTCATAAATAGCATTGAATAGAACCAAAGACGAACTTGTTCGTGCATTTCTGTAACCCATTCTGCAGGGAAGTTCTTTTCCCAAGCTTCACGGTCTGTAAAGTAACCAAGTGTTGAGAATGGAACGATACCTGCATCAAGCCAAACGTCACCGATATCAGGAACACGGGAAACTTCCTTACCACAATGAGGACATTTAATCTTAACTTCGTCAACCCATGGTCTGTGAAGTTCAGGAAGTGCATCAACCTGAGCTGGGTCAACAGCCTTCTCGCGAAGTTCATCCTTAGAGCCAATAACGGTAATATGACCACAATCACATGGATAGAAAGGAAGCGGCATACCATAGTAACGTTTACGGGAAATATTCCAGTCACCCATATTTGTAAGCCAGTCATTCATACGTTTGCCGTTTGAAGCAGGCTCCCATTTAACTGAATTTGCACATTCAATAAGCTTGGGCTTAATTTCACTTGTTCTGATAT
>CALBKQ010000001.1 GCA_937895645.1 uncultured Clostridia bacterium | reverse complement strand
AAGGGATAATAATTGATGTGTCAAGTCCGCCTGAATAAGCTAAAACTACCTTTTTGATATCTTTCTTTTCCATTGTATATTCCTCCGAAAAAACTGCTCATTTATTGTGCAATTTGTAGTATGGGTTATATTATACACGCATTATTAAATAAATCAAGACTTTTTCACATATTTTTTCAATATTTTTGTATTTTTATGCAATCATTTGCATATTTTATGAATATTTATGCTGTATTTATGCATTTTTATTACATATTTTTATGATTTTATACATTTATACATAATATAATGTATAAAGTTGCAAAAAAATGGTGGGAGTAAGCCCCCCACCATACATTATTTTACGCTATTTACAACAACAATATCTCCTGTTGCATTTTTATCTACAACAAATGTGATTGTGTCGCCTGCATTAAGAATAACAATTTTTTCTGCATCTTTAACTGCAACCTTGTAATATGTGCTATAATCTTGGAGTTTGATATAGAAATAAGTTTCACCACCTGTGATGATGCTTCTTATTTCTTCTACCTTACCTGTTATATCTACTGTTTCAACTTTTGATGCATCGTCTTTGTCTTCTTCACCCATTGAGTCAACATCAACCTGAACATTTACACCATTTTTTTGAAGTTCTGATGCGTAGTTTTCAGTACACTCTGCAAGACTTGAACCAACACCAACGATTGTTGATTGCTCAACATTAACCATTGCATACATTTTTACAAGTTGGCTTGAGTCCTTAAGTGCCATAAAGTATGTTGGCTCACCACTTACGTTAAGAAGAATTGGGAATGTTGCCTGGTAACCATACTGCTGCACTTTACCCTGTGCTGAAGTTCTTGCAGTTTCTTCGAGAGCACCTGCTTGTTGATAATAAACAGCTTCTTTAGTTCTCTGATTAATAAGAATAAAGCCGATAATTGACTGGTCCGAGCTAATTGAAGTAACACCCGTATACATATAAACATCATCATTAAGTGCTAAATAGTTATAACCTGATGATGTTACTTTTACATTTTCCTGTCCGATAATTGAGTTCCAGAAACCGTTGTTATATTTACCATAGTAATTATACTGCTGATTAACAATGTTTGCAGAATAAACCTGGTCAAGCCACTGGAATTCTTTATCTGTTACAAACTTATCTGTAGGAAGTTTTGTTGTACCGTCAAGACTTGTTGAAACGAGAATGGTGTCACCTGTGATTGAGTCAACAATAACTGCACCAATTACATCTGTACCACCAAAAAGACCAATTGTTTTATCAAGTACGGGAACAATCCAATATGGTCTGCCTGTTTCGTCAATTTCAAATGATGGCTCGTCAAGAATAAGTGAAGGATACTTAAAACGGACATGGCGAATAAGATATTCATTAAAATGCTCTGCCGGTGAATATTTCATGCCCTCTTCAAGACGAATTGTCTCTGCTTTCTGAGTTGTCATATCAACAATAATATAGGCCGGAATACCCTCTTTTGTATTTTTGAGCCATTTGAAAACATCACCATAATCAAGCGACTGAACTCGTACTGGTGTTCCCTTATAGTTAATCTGTGTTGAATAGTATGAATTCACAACAAACTGTGAAACATAGTCTGAAAGTTCACCGAGTGCACGAGTTGCAATCATATTAGATGAGTCTTTATCAAGACGAGGTACACTCTGGAAATCAATTTCTGCAACTTCTTCTGCAAAGTTACCTTCCTTTACATCAATAAGTTCTGCATAATCTTTTGCTCTGAAAATGGATGCACCTGCAAGATAACCAACACCTACAACTGCAACTAATATAAGAATAAGCACAATTGGGATTTTAACCTTATTCTTTGCATATTCCATATATTCAGGACGGAAATATGCTTTTGATGCAATTCCATAAATACCGATATATGCAACAATAAGCATACCGATATAAATGTAAAGCTCAATAGCCTTGAAGTTAAGAGCAGGAAGCATAGCATAATAAGCAATTGCACCTATAATCAAAGTAAGTATAAGACTTATAATTACTCTTTTAAGGTTACTACCCTTTGGTGCTTCTGGTACTACACTTTTACCGCTGAAATCAACATTAATTGGGTCCATAAAATTACCTCTTTTCCATAATATGTAAATAGTATAACATAAATTGTAATAAAAATACAATAATAAACGAAGAATAAAGAGCGGGTGATTCGTGAATCGCCCCTACATTATAATATCTTTTTACAAACATCATTTACTGCACAATTTTCGCAGTTAGCTTTTCGTGCTGTGCAAACTGCTCTGCCGTGTAGCACTGCACGGTGACAGAAATCGTTACTTTCTTCAGGTGGCAAGATTTTCTTTAACTCCATTTCAACTTTTTTGGGGTCTTTAGTATCTACTAATCCCATCCTGTTTGCAAGACGGATTAAATGAGTATCTGCCACAACTGCAGGTTTACCGTAAACGTCGCCTACAATTAAATTTGCTGTTTTTCTGCCAACACCCGAAAGAGTTGTTAAATCTTCAATATTATCGGGTACTACTCCTTGGAAACGGTCGCGCACTCCCCTTGCCATTTCAATAATATCACGGGCTTTACCATGATAAAATCCACAAGAGTGAATAATATTTTCAATATCTTTAACATCTGCATTCACATAATCGTCAAGTGTTCTGTACTTATTAAAAAGTGCGGGGGTTACTAAATTCACCCTCGCATCTGTACACTGTGCCGAAAGACGTGTTGCAACAAGAAGTTCGAAGGGGGTTTCTGCCACAAGTGAGCAGATTGCATCAGGATATTCTTTTTTTAGCCCCTCCACAAGAAGTTTTGCACGTTCTTTTTTAGTCATAAATTACTCCGGATAATTCATATTATTAGGAAGTCCTAATAAAAAGTCTGCTGAAACATTAAAATACTTGCAAAGAGCAACAATATCTTTAAGGCTTGGCTCAGTTGTGCCTGTTTCTAAAAATGAAACTTTACGCTGAGTAATGCCAAGTGCATTTGCCAAATCCTTTTGTGTAATTGTTGGTATTTTTGCACATCTTAAATATTTTAATCTATCATGAAATTGCATTTCTACACCCTCAAACCTACATTCATACGTAGTCAAAAATAATCGCCCCGAAAGGCGTGGGAATATAATACCATAAGACATACAAAAATAAAAGATGTAGTTTGAAAATAACTATACAAAAATTATTGTATAATTTTGGTTAGTTTAACAAACTTTTTCAACATTTGAACAAAGTTATAAACTATCTATTATATTTACCTTGTTTTTCGTAAGTTAAGGGTATATAATAAATACAATTTGAAAAGGAGTTTTTCGTATGCAGAAAGAAATCAATATAAGAGAATTAAAAGATAATTTCGTTAAAATGATTAGTAGCGACTGGGCATTACTTACCGCTGGCAAAAGTGATGATTTTAATACTATGACTGTAAGTTGGGGTGGAATTGGCGAACTCTGGAACAAAGATGTTTGCTTTGTGTTTGTACGTCCACAACGTTACACTTATGAATTTATAGAAAAGAATGAGTACTTTTCACTATCATTCTTTGGTGGTGAATACAAAAAAGAGTTAGGGCTTTGTGGTAGTAAATCCGGTCGTGATATTGACAAGATGGCTGAAACAGGACTTACTCCCGTTGATTTAGGTGAATCAGTAGGTTTTGAACAAGCAAAAGTAAATGTTGCTCTCAAAAAACTTGCATACCAAGATATAAAACCTGACGGATTTATTGATGAAACAACATGTGGTTCATATTATTATAATTTCACAATAAATGAAAAAACATTAGAAGGAAAAGTAAAAGATAGTTCATCTGAAGGATTTTTGTTTGTACAAGCGAAAGACATAGCAATTAAAGTAGTGATAGGTGAAAACTATAAAGTTAGTTCAATTGAATTAAGTTATGTAGATTATGT